>NZ_JACIFT010000014.1:0-200881 GCF_014197575.1 Rhizobium sp. BK538 | reverse complement strand
GCGCGACTTTTCGATCATCGCAAGATCATATTTGCCCTTGTTGGCATTCGCCTTCAGATGCGTTGAATCCGTGTAAAGCACCGTGCCATCCACCAGGCCATGACGGATTGCCTGCTCAACGATATGATCAAAGATGTCCTGGGCGACCGAGGTGTCGCTGAAGCGCCGGCGGCGGTTCTGCGACAGCGTCGAGGCGTCAAACACACCATCCGTCAGCTTCATCTGCAGAAACCAGCGATAGGCGACGTTGACCTCGATCTCGCGCACCAGCTGACGCTCCGAGCGGATGCCGAACAGGTAGCCAATGAACAAAGCCTTGAACATCAAGGTCGGATCGAGCGGCGGCCGGCCGTTGTCGGCGCAATAAAGCCCGGCAACGCGGTCATGGATGAAGGAAAAGTCGATCACCGCATCGATCTTGCGAAGCAGATGATCCTTCGGCACCAGGCTGTCGAGCGTCACCATCTCAAGAGCCGTCTGGGTGGGGGCAGGTTTCTTCAACATGTCCCACAGAATCATAAAACCCCCAGCTACGCCAGGGGTTTGTCAGCAGTCTGAAGCCGGGCTCTAGCCCGGCTTTTTTGTCTATGCGAGGAACCCTTAGACCTGCTTGGGGAAATCGGTCGAGACGGCAAGTTCACGCCATGCGGCGAGTTCCTTCGCGACGTGCTCGTTCTTCGCTTCGATCACCGCGACGGTGTCGCTGCCGAACGGCATGCGCAGCGGCGGGTTTTCGGCGTGCGCCAAGGTGACCATCGCCTTAGCAAGTCGGGCAGGGTCGCCGGGCTGCTGATGATTATGGCCGGCAGCGAATTCGCGCATCGCGCCGACAGGCGTTTGCTGATAGTCGGCGATCGAACTCGGGCTCACGGCAAGTGAGCTCTCATCCAGAAAGTCGGTGCGGAAAAAACCGGGCTCGACGACCGTCACCTTGATGCCAAGCGGAGCCACTTCGGCAGCGAGAGCCTCGGACAGGCCCTCGACGGCGAACTTCGTCGAGCAATAGATACCCCAACCGGCATGCGACTCGTAGCCGCCGATGGACGAGATGTTAAGCACATTCCCGGAGCGCTGGCGGCGCATCTGCGGCAGGACCGCCCGGGTAACCTTCAAGAGACCAAAGACGTTCGTGGCGTAGAGCTTCTCGATCTCTTCGGTGGTTGCTTCTTCCACGGCGCCCAGAAGCCCGAAGCCGGCATTGTTGAGCAGCACGTCGATCCTCCCGAAGCGCTTCACGGCTGCTTCCGCTGCCTTGTGCGCAGAGGCTTCGTCGGTCACGTCAAGCGACACGGTGAGCAGATGGGGATGATTGCCGAACTTCTCCTCAAGACCCTTCGGATTGCGCGCCGTCGCGACGACGGCGTCGCCGGCATTGAGAGCTTCCTGAGCGATAAGGGCGCCGAAACCACGCGATGCCCCTGTGATGAACCAAACACGCATGACGATCTCCTTTGTCCGTTGCGCTGCGATTTGCTTACGGAGTGAAGGTAGCGTATTGGCAGAGATGAGAGAATTTACGTTGTGTTTCATAATTTGCTGAGAAAAATTCATCAATGAAGCGTGTGCGCTCTACCGACCTGGCGATCTTCCTCGCGATCGCAAATCACCGAAGCTTCCGGAAAGCCTCGGTCGAACTGGGTGTTACGGCCTCTGCGCTGAGCCACGCATTAAGGGCAATCGAAGAGAGGTTGGCGGTTCGCTTGGTCAACCGGACGACCCGCGGCGTGGCCTTGACTGAGGCCGGCGAGCGACTGTTCGATCGCATCCGGCCTGCATTCCTCGATATTGACGCAGCACTCGACGATCTCAACAATTTCCGCGGCCAACCGCATGGCAAGCTGCGCATCAATGCGGCGCGGGCTTCCACCAAGCTTGCGCTCTTGCCGATCGTCTCGCGCTTCCTGAAGGCCTACCCCTCCGTCGAGGTCGAGATCGTCATCGATGACGCGCTGGTCGATATGGTGTCATCTGGCTTCGACGCCGGCGTGCGTTTCGGCGAAAGTATTGCCGCGGACATGATCGCCGTGCCGATCGGTCCGCGTCATCGCTTCGCAGTGGTTGCGGCGCCGAATTATTTCGAGGGCAGGGGTAGGCCGGTGACGCCGCACGATCTGCGCGACCACGAATGCGTGCGTTACCGTTTTGCCGGCGGCGCGTTCTATCGATGGGAGTTCGAACGCGGCGGGATCGAACTGGAGATCGAGGTCGCCGGTCCCCTGACGCTGGGGGATCAGGACATCATGCTGGATGCCGTGCTGCACGGCTGCGGCCTCGGATATCTTTTCGAGGAGCAGGTGCAGGAGGCGGTGGCCGATGGCAGGCTGATACGCGTGCTCGAAGACTGGTGTCCCTTCTATCCGGGCTTCTTCCTCTATTATCCGAGCCGTCGGCAGCTGCCGACGGCGCTGCGCGCCTTCATCGATTTCGCCAAGACCGACCAAGGCTAGGCTCAACTCTGAGGCTTCAGGTCGTCATAGGCGGCAAACTTCTTTTCGAACCGGCGAAGCCAGCCGATGAGTTCGGAATGATCGGCCTCCCACTGACCCTTGAAGCGCAGATCGAGGTAGCCGAGCGTTGCCGCCAGTGCGAAATGGCCGCCATGCAGCCGCTTACCGATCTTCGGTAGGTGAACGGCGAGGTGATTCAAGCCACTGACGGCCTTCTTCCATTGCCGGTCGATCCAGGGCTGGTGTACCTTTTCCTCGTCGCGGAAACGCCGCTCGTAGACGATTGCGAGAAGGCAGTCGCAGATTCCGTCGCAAAGCGCCTCGAGGATTTCAGCCTCCGTCCGTTTGCTGTTCTTCGAGGGATAAAGCTTCTTGCCTTTCAGTCGGCCGAAATAGTGCATGATGGCGATGCTGTCGAAGATCGACAGTCCGTCGTCGGTGAGCAGCGTCGGGATTTTGCCAAGTGGGTTGTTGTCGACAAGGATTGCCGGGCCGGCATTGGTGTCCACACGGATTTCGATGACATCGAGTTCCAGGTAGTGCGCCGCCATCCGTACTTTGCTGGAATAGGGAGAGCTTGGAGCGCAAAGAATCTTCATGGTCGTTGTTCCATATCGTTATGTCTCGGCGCGACTATTTCGCGCCGCCAGGAGTCGGTCAATCCTCCTTTGCCGCCCTGCTTTCACCGCGTAGCCAGAATGCGCGATGCGAGGCGTAGCGATCCTGCGCCAGATGGTCCTTGAGCGCGGGCAGCAAAGCATGCAGCTCGTCCTTCAACGTGAAGGGCGGATTGACGATAATCAGGCCGGAGCCTGTCAGCCCCGTGATGCCGCGATCGCTGCGCACGCTGAGTTCGGCGCAAAGCATTTTCGGAATATCGAGGGCCTGCAATGCCTCATGGAATTCCTTGATCGGCGCGCCCTTCTTCAGCGGATACCAAAGGCAGTAGGTGCCGCCGGGGAAACGGCGGTAGGCCTTTGCCAGACCATCCACCAGCCGTTCGTATTCGCCATCCTCCTCGAACGGCGGATCGACCAGGACGATGCCGCGCTTCTCTTTCGGGGGCAAGTGCGCGCCGAGCGACAGCCAGCCGTCAAGCTCGGTGATGCGTGCATGATGATCGCCCTCGAAGAGCCGATGCAGCCGCGCGAAATCCTCCGGATGCAGTTCCATGGCGGAAAGCCTGTCTTGCGGGCGAAACAGCATGCGCGAGAGCTTTGGCGAACCGGGATAAAAGCGGATGCCGTCTTCCGGGTTCAGTTCTCGGACAGCGGAAAGATATGGCTCCAACAGCTCTGCGACCTGCGGAGCGAGGTCCGCCCCCAGGAGCTTGCCGATACCCTCGTTCCACTCGCCGGTCTTTTGTGCCTCCTCGGAGGACAAATCATAGAGTCCGATACCGGCATGGGTATCGAGCACGCGAAACGCCGCATCCTTCTTCTGCAGGTAGCGGATCAGCCGCGCCAGAACGGCGTGCTTGAGCACATCGGCAAAATTGCCCGCGTGGTAGATGTGGCGGTAGTTCATTTTTGCTGATGCCCGTTATGAATTCGCCTGATCGACGTCATTTGTGACTTTTGGCCGGTTTCCGGTTCGAATATAGAAAAGCCATGAACATTGCGACCCCCATTCACGCCAAATCCGCCAAGTCGAACATCAGGCTCGGTCACACTGCCTGTCCGCACGACTGTCCCTCGACCTGCGCGCTGGAGGTGGAGATCAGTGACGATGGCCGCATCGGCCGTGTGCGCGGCGCAAACGATCACAGCTATACCTCGGGCGTTATCTGCGCCAAAGTCGCGCGCTACGCCGAACGACTTTATCACCCGGACCGGCTGATGCATCCCCTGCGCCGATCCGGCGCCAAGGGGGCAGGGCAGTGGCAGCAGATTTCCTGGGACGAGGCGCTGGATGAAATCGCCGAAGCCTTCGTCAAGGCCGAAGCCCGGGACGGCAGTGAGGCGATCTGGCCTTACTACTATGCCGGAACCATGGGTTGGGTTCAGCGCGACTCGATCGATCGCCTGCGCCACGCCAAGCGCTATTCCGGCTTCTTCTCGTCGATCTGCACCAATCCGGCCTGGACCGGCTTCACGATGGCGACAGGGACGCTGCGGGGACCTGACCCACGCGAGATGGGCCGCACCGATTGCGTCGTGATCTGGGGTACGAACGCGGTGTCCACACAGGTCAACGTGATGACCCACGCCATCAAGTCCCGCAAGGAACGCGGCGCCAAGATCGTCGTCGTCGATATCTACGACAATCCGACGATGAAGCAGGCCGACATGGCGCTGATCGTCAAGCCGGGTACGGACGCGGCACTTGCCTGTGCGGTCATGCATATCGCCTTCCGCGACGGCTACGCCGATCGCGACTACATGGCCAAATACGCCGACGATCCAGGCGGCCTTGAAGCGCATCTGAAAACGAAAACGCCGGAATGGGCTGCGGCCATCACTGGTCTGTCTGTGGACGAGATCGAGGCCTTTGCACGGCTCGTCGGCACGACGAAGAAGACCTATTTCCGCCTCGGCTACGGCTTCACGCGGCAGCGTAACGGCGCCGTCGCCATGCACGCCGCTGCCTCCATCGCCACCGTCCTCGGCTCCTGGCAATATGAAGGCGGCGGGGCCTTCCATTCGAACAGCGATATCTTCCGCATGAGCAATGCGGAACTGACGGGCAAGTCGATGAAGGATGCGGATATCCGCATGATCGACCAGTCGCAAATCGGCCGTGCGTTGGCAGGCGATGCCGTAGCGCTGCGCCATCGCGGCCCGGTCACGGCCATGCTGATCCAAAACACCAACCCGGTGAACATCGCGCCGGAGCAGCGGCTGGTGAAGCGCGGTTTTGCCCGCGACGACCTCTTCGTCGCCGTCCACGAGCAGTTCATGACGGAGACGGCCGAAATGGCCGATATCGTCATCCCGGCAACGATGTTCGTCGAGCATGACGATATCTACCGCGCTGGTGGCCAGAACCACATCCTCCTCGGTCCCAAGTTGGTCGAGCCGCCATCGACGGTGCGAACGAACCTGTTCGTGATCGAGGAACTGGCCAAACGGCTCGGCGTCGCCGATCGCCCCGGCTTCGGCTTCACCGCGCGCGAAATGATCGATCGGGTTCTCGAGGCCAGCAACCTGCCGGGCTACGATCATTTCCTCGAACACAAATGGTTCGACCGTCAGCCGGATTTCGAGGATGCGCATTTCCTCAAGGGATTCGCGCATCCGGATGGCAAGTTCCATTTCCGGCCGGACTGGGTCAACGGTCCCGCGCCGAATAAACCGCCGGCCGCCGTCGGGGCTCTTGGCCCGCACGAGCGACTGCCGCCGTTCCCGGATCAGGTGGATGTCATTGAGGTGGCGGATGCCGAGCATCCGTTCCGGCTCGCAACATCGCCGGCGCGCAACTTCCTGAATTCGAGTTTCTCGGAGACGAAGACCTCGCGCCAGAAAGAGGGGCGACCGGAGCTGATGATGAATCCGACCGATGCTGCCGACGGCGGCATTGAGCATGGTGACCTCGTGCGGATCGGCAACAGTCGTGGTGACCTGCGCATCCACGTGCGCATCACCGATGAGGTCAAGCCGGGTGTGCTGATCGCCGAAGGTCTCTGGCCGAACAAGGCGCATGTCGATGGCGAAGGCATCAACGTGCTGACTGGCGCAGATCCGGTCGCGCCATACGGCGGCGCGGCGGTTCACGACAACAAGGTCTGGCTGCGCAGGGATGCCGCATGACGAAGTTTGACAAGGCAAAAGCCGAGATCGTCGATGTAAAGACGCTCTCGAGCGGATGGACGCGTCTCAGCGGCTTCCAGATTGACTACACGGATTCCGACGGCAAGACACACCGACTGCAGCGCGAGGTCTATCATCGCACACCCGCAGCGACGATCCTGCTCTACGATCCAAAGCGCGACACGGTTGTCCTGGTCCGGCAGTTCCGCCTGCCGGTCTACCTTCATGATGAACCGGCCTGGATCATCGAGGCGCCGGCGGGCCTGCTCGATGGCGATGAGCCGGAAGCCGCGATCCGCCGCGAAGCCATGGAAGAAACCGGATTTCGCATTCGAGACATGCGCTTCCTGTTCAAGGCCTACAGCTCGCCGGGCTCGAGCATGGAGCTGCTGCACTTCTTCGCCGCATCGATCGATACGACCGATCGGGTATCGAACGGTGGCGGACTTGCCGAGGAACACGAGGATATCGAAGTTCTGGAAGTGCCGCTCGGCAAGGCGATGACGATGATTGAGCAGGGCGAGATCGTCGACGCAAAGACGATTATCCTGCTGCAGTGGGCGACATTGAACCGCGAGACGTTACTCTAGAGCGAAATCGGCCGCAAATGCTCCACGGCGGCGGCTTGTTTCAGCTTTGCAGCAGTTGTGACCAGCGGCAGGCGTGAAGTTGGTCAACCACATGACCAACTCGTCTTTGCGTTCACACCTATGTCATGAATCAGCGCTATGCGCTCCGGCTTGTCACAATTACCCTCTCGGAGCAGATCCATGTGGCTCAGCAATTTTACTCTTGTCCTTCCAGATGAGATCGTGAGCCACGGCTCGGTGCGCGTCGAGGACGGCGCGATCGCTGAAGTTCGGCAACAGCCGGTCGCCAACGCCGCCATCGATGGCGGCGGGCGCCTGCTGATGCCGGGTTTTGTCGATCTTCACGGCGACATGGTGGAACGCGAGATCGCGCCGCGCCCGAACGCGCCGATGCCAATCGATTTCAGCATTCACGAACTGGATAAGAAGCTGGCGGCGGCTGGCGTCACGACCGCCTTTGCCGCCGTCTCCTTCGCGACAGAGAGCGTCTACGGTCATGTCCGCTCGCTTGAGACGACCTCGGCCGTCATCGAGGGTATCAACCGGCTTAAGGATGACCTGCTGATCGATCACCGCGTCCACGCGCGCTACGAGATCACCAACCTCGGTGCCGCACCCACGCTTGAGAAGCTGCTCGATGCCGGTCATGTCGATATGGTTTCGCTGACGGACCACACGCCTGGGCAGGGCCAGTACAACAACATCGAAAGCTACATCCTGAGCATTGCCGAACGCCGCGCCATTTCCGAGGAGATGGCCGCCGAGATGGTCACCAAGCGCATCGAGATGCGCGACAATCCGGACATCGAGATCAAGCTGAAGCGGGTCGTCGATCTTGCCCTGAAACACAAGCTTTCGCTCGCCTCCCACGACGACGACAGCGCCGAAAAGGTCGCGCAAATGCACGATCTCGGCGTCACGATCAGCGAATTTCCGGTGACGCTTGCCGCGGCAGAAGAGGCGCGTCGCCGGGGTCTGTGGACGCTGATGGGCGCTCCGAATGCCCTACGCGGACAATCCATGTCCGGCAATCTCAGTGCGCTCGACGCCGCGGCAGCCGGCCTGCTGACGGTTGTCGCCGCTGATTACCATCCCGCAGCCTTCGTGCCTGGCATTTTCAAGATCGCCGATCGCACGAGCCTGCCCCATGCCGTCGCCATGGCGACGCGCAATGCGGCCCGCTCGGCCGGTCTTCTGGATCGAGGCGAGATCGCCCTCGGCCAGCAGGCGGATCTCGTGGTCGTCGAGGTTGGTGACGTGCACCGCATCCGCGCCACGTTCCGCAAGGGCCGTTTCGTCTACAGCGATGGTACGCTGCATCAGCCGCGGGCGCTTGCCGCCTGAGTTCAGGCGCGCTCGCCGATGATCGAAATGACTTTGCCGTTTTCCGCTGACTTGGCGAGGGCGCCTGTGCTGACGGCTTTGCCGCCTTCCATCTGCACCTTGCCCTCGGCAAACAGCCGCAGCGCCTGCGGGTAGAGCTGGTGCTCGACGGTTAGCACGCGCGCCGCTAGGCTCTCGGCACTGTCGTCGGAGCGGATCGGCACGGCCGCCTGGCCGATGACTGGCCCTTCATCCATGCCTTCGGTAACGAAGTGAACGGTGCATCCCGTCACCCGCATGCCAGCATCGATCGCCCGCTGATGGGTGTGCAGGCCGGGGAAGAGCGGAAGTAGGGACGGGTGGATGTTGATCATCCGGCCTTCGTAGCGCTGGATGAAAGTGCCGCTCAGCAGCCGCATGTATCCGGCAAGGCAGAGGATGTCGGGAGACAGTTGATCGAGCGCCGCAAAGATCGCTTCCTCGTGCGCTTCCTTGCTGTCGTAGTCCTTGCGGACGAAGGCGAATGTCCGAATGCCTTCGGCTGCCGCCTTGGCAAGTCCGCCGGCATCGGCCTTGTCGGAGATGACGCCGACGATTTCTGCCGGATAGTCGGCAGCCTTGGCCGCGGCCACTAGCGCCATCATGTTGGAACCGCCGCCGGAGATGAAGACGACGGCGCGTTTGCGCGGCGTCGTCATATGGCGAGCGTACCCTTGTAGAGCGTACCGGCTGCACCCTCGGCGCGGGCAATCATGCGGCCGAGTGCCACGACCGTCTCGCCTTCAGCTTCGAGCGCGGCGGTGACGGTCGCAACGTTCTCAGCCGAAACGACTGCGATCATGCCGATGCCGCAGTTGAAGGTGCGCAGCATTTCCTTGGCCTCAACGCCGCCCGTCTTGGAAAGCCAGGAGAACACCGTAGGAACCTTGACAGCAGCAAGATTTATCTCGGCTGCCAGATGCTTCGGCAGAACGCGCGGAATATTCTCCGGGAAGCCGCCGCCGGTGATGTGCGCCAGCGCCTTGATGGCTTTGGTTTCGCGGATCGCCTTCAGGAGCGGCTTTACATAGATGCGCGTCGGCGTCAGCAGTGCTTCGCCAAGGCTCTTGTCTTCCGCGAACGGAGCCGGGGCATCCCAGGCGAGGCCCGAAATCCCGACGATCTTGCGCACGAGCGAAAAGCCGTTGGAGTGAACACCCGAGGAAGCAAGGCCAAGAATGACGTCGCCCTCGGCAATGTCGCCCGAGGGGAGCAACTGGCCACGCTCGGCAGCGCCGACGGCAAAGCCGGCAAGGTCGTAGTCGCCGGAGGAATACATGCCCGGCATCTCGGCCGTCTCGCCGCCGATCAGTGCACAGCCTGCATCGCGGCAGCCGGCAGCAATGCCTTCGACGATCGCCGCACCCTGGTCGGGGTCAAGCTTACCCGTGGCAAAGTAATCGAGGAAGAACAGCGGCTCGGCGCCTTGGACGACCAGATCGTTGACGCACATGGCAACGAGATCGATGCCGACCGTGTCATGAAAATCGGCGTCGATCGCGATTTTCAGCTTGGTACCGACGCCGTCATTGGCGGCGACGAGAACCGGATCGGTGAAACCAGCTGCCTTCAGGTCGAACAGGCCGCCGAAGCCGCCGATTTCGCCGTCGGCGCCGGGGCGGCGCGTCGAGCGCACGGCGGGCTTGATCTTCTCCACCAGAAGGTTTCCGGCATCGATATCGACGCCTGCGTCGCTATAGGTCAGGCCGTTTTTTCCAGACTGGCTCATGCTGCTCTCCGATGGCTGTGCAGGGGCGGGAAATGTCACCGCCTCAATATGCGGGTCGCCATTGCATGACACGGGCCTACATGCAAGGGATTGCATGGAAAAAGCCCCAATTTCCCGCTCTTTTGACGTTGGCCCTCCGGATTTTCAGCGGCGGGGTTGACCATTCTCTCAGCCACATCCTATGTGCTCGAAAGGTTGCATCGTGACGATGCGGGAAAACGAGACGGTCGATCAGCGGGGAATGTGATGCCACAGCAGGTTAGCGGGGCAGGTCTGAAGCGCCAGGTCATCTTCTGGCTGATCGTACTCGCCTTCTTCATCGGCTTCCTCTTCCTCTTCAGTTCGATCCTACTCCCGTTCCTCGCAGGGATGGCGCTCGCCTATTTCCTCGATCCGGTCGCCGATCGGCTGGAACGCTTTGGGCTGAGCCGCCTGATGGCGACGATCGTCATCTTGATCGCCTTCATCGTCGTGATCGTGCTGGCCTTGATGATCCTGATACCGGTTTTGGCGAGCCAGTTCAGCGATTTTGCCGGTCGCCTGCCGGGCTATATCGATCAGTTGCAGACATTCATTACAACGTCGCAGAACTCTCTCATGCCGGATTGGGTGAGGAACCAGCTCGGGACGATCAAGAACAACTTCTCCGAAATCCTGTCGCAGGGATTTGGACTCCTGACTGGCCTCTTTGGTCAGGTCTGGAGCTCGGGTCTTGCCGTCGTCAACGTGATCTCGCTGATGATCGTTACGCCGGTTGTGGCCTTCTACATGCTGCTTGATTGGGATCGCATGATTGCAAAGGTCGATCAGTACATTCCGCGCGACTATGTAGCCAATGTCCACCAGATCATGCGCGAGATCGACCAGGCGATCGCCGGGTTCATTCGCGGGCAGGGTTCGCTCTGCCTCATCCTGGGCATCTGGTATGCGGTTGGCCTGTCGTTGGTCGGCTTGAACTTCGGCCTGCTGATCGGTCTGTTCGCGGGTATGATCAGCTTCATTCCCTATGTGGGCTCGTTGGTGGGGCTAGTCCTTGCCGTCGGCGTTGCCATCGTCCAGTTCTGGCCCGATTACATCTGGGTCGGCGCGGTGCTCGCGGTATTTTTCAGCGGTCAGTTCATGGAAGGAAACATCCTACAGCCGAAGCTGGTGGGACACAGCGTCGGGCTGCATCCCGTTTGGTTGATGTTCGCGCTCTTTGCCTTTGGCGCGCTGTTCGGCTTTGTTGGCCTCTTGGTCGCCGTGCCGGCGGCTGCCGCGGTCGGCGTGCTTGTCCGTTTTGCGCTTTCACGCTACCTTGAGAGCGATCTCTATGCTGGCGGGTCGAAGATTGGCCAGGTCGGCAAGACAAAAGCTGATCCCAAATGACTGATGTGAAAAACGCTGCTCCAAGGCGCAATGCCGTCGAACAGCTTCCCTTGGCCTTTTCGCACGATGCGGCAACCGGGCGCGACGATCTGTTGATCTCCGAACGGCTTGCGGCGGCCGTCTCGATCGTCGATGCCTGGCCGCACTGGCCTTCGCCCGTCGTGATCCTCGCCGGTCCAGTGGGCTCCGGAAAATCGCATCTGGCGAACATCTGGAAAGATCACAGTGGTGCGGTCGATATTCATCCAAGGGCCGGTGCCAACGCGGCGATCAATGCCGCCAATGGTCCGGTGCTGTTCGAGGATGTCGATCGGCTTGGCTTCGACGACAAAGAACTCTTCCATGTGATAAACAGCGTGCGGGAAAATGGTCACAGTCTTCTGATGACAAGCCGCCTGTGGCCGATGTCCTGGCCGGTAGAACTGCCGGATTTGCGCTCGCGTCTAAAGGCTGCGACGGTTGTCGAGATCGGGGAGCCGGACGAGGAACTGCTGTCACAGGTCATTGTGAAGCTGTTTGCTGACCGCCAGCTTTATATTGATGACAAACTGGTCCTCTATATAGTCAACCGGATGGAGCGGTCGCTGAACGCGGCCCAGACAATTGTGGACAGGCTTGATCGACTTGCCCTCTCTCGAGGCACGAAGATTACTCGAACTCTCGCCGCTGAAGTGTTGAATGAATTGGGCAATTCGGAGCCGGTGGATTGACTGTCACAGTTCTGTCGTGAAACTGATATAATTCGCTGGGCGAATGAAACGGGACAATCAGACCATGGATAGTGCAGTCGCGGAGCATCACCAACCTACTCCGGAAACCAATGAGACTGTGCCATCGCTGGAAGAACTGCTCGCCAGTCCTGAACGTTTCATCAATCGCGAATTCTCTTGGCTGCAGTTCAATCGCCGTGTTCTCGAGGAGACGCTGAACACCGAGCATCCGCTGCTTGAACGCGTCCGCTTCCTGTCGATCTCGGCAGCAAACCTCGACGAATTCTTCATGGTCCGTGTTGCAGGCCTCGAGGGGCAGGTGCGTCAGAACATCGTTGTTCGCACGCCCGACGGCAAGACGCCTGCAGAACAACTGGATGCCATCCTTCAGGAAATCGACAATCTGCAGATGGAGCAGCAGGCATCGCTTGCCGTGCTCCAGCAGTATCTCGCCAAGGAAGACATCCTGATCGTCCGTCCGGGTGCACTCAGTGCATCCGATCGGGCCTGGCTCGCAACGGAGTTCGAGCAGGCGATCTTCCCAGTGTTGACGCCGCTGTCGATCGACCCGGCCCACCCGTTCCCTTTCATCCCGAACCTCGGCTTCTCGATCGGGCTGCAGCTCGTCAGCAAGAACGGCCGTGAGCCTATGACGGCGCTGTTGCGCCTGCCACCGGCACTCGACCGCTTCGTGCGACTGCCCGACGACGGCAACACCATCCGTTACATCACGCTTGAGGACGTCGCCAATGTCTTCATTCACCGGCTCTATCCTGGCTACGAAGTGCAGGGCTCCGGCACATTCCGGATCATTCGCGACAGCGATATCGAAGTCGAGGAAGAAGCCGAAGACCTCGTGCGCTTTTTCGAAACGGCACTGAAGCGCCGTCGCCGTGGATCAGTGATCCGTATCGAGACCGATTCGGAGATGCCCGCGTCGCTGCGCCAGTTCGTTGTTCAGGCCCTCAGTGTTCCGGAAAATCGCGTCGCCGTTCTGCCCGGACTGCTGGCCCTGAACACGCTGTCCGAGATCACCAAGGCGCCGCGTGAAGATCTTCGATTTCCGTCCTACAACGCGCGATTTCCTGAACGCGTCCGAGAGCACGCCGGCGACTGCTTCGCTGCCATCCGCGAAAAGGACATGGTGGTTCACCATCCCTACGAATCTTTCGACGTGGTGGTCCAGTTTCTGCTCCAGGCTGCACGCGATCCTGACGTCCTGGCGATAAAGCAGACCCTCTACCGCACGTCGAACGACAGCCCGATCGTCCGTGCACTGATCGACGCGGCCGAATCCGGCAAGTCCGTTACGGCCCTGGTGGAGCTGAAAGCCCGCTTTGATGAAGAGGCCAATATCCGCTGGGCGCGCGACCTCGAGCGCGCTGGCGTACAGGTCGTCTTCGGCTTCATCGAGTTGAAAACACACGCCAAGATGTCGCTGGTCGTCCGCCGCGAAGAGGGTAAGCTTCGCAGCTACTGCCATCTCGGCACTGGCAACTATCATCCGGTCACCGCGAAGATTTATACAGACCTGTCGTTCTTCACCTGCAATCCGGTGATCGCGCACGATATGGCGAATATCTTCAACTTCATCACCGGCTATGGCGAGCCGGAAGAGAGTATGAAACTGGCGGTTTCTCCCTACACGCTGCGCTCGCGCATCGTTCGCCACATCGAGGAAGAGATCAAACACGCCAAGAACGGCGCGCCGGCGGCGATCTGGATGAAGATGAATTCGCTCGTCGACCCTGAGATCATCGACGCGCTTTACACGGCAAGCAGCGCCGGCGTTGAGATCGATCTTGTCATTCGAGGCATCTGCTGCCTGCGCCCACAAGTGCCTGGTCTGTCCGACAATATCCGGGTGAAGTCGATCGTCGGACGCTTCCTGGAGCACAGCCGCATCTTCTGCTTCGGCAATGGGCACGGGCTGCCGTCCGACAAGGCGCTGGTTTATATCGGCTCTGCGGACATGATGCCGCGCAACCTCGATCGCCGTGTCGAAACGCTCGTCCCACTGACGAATCCGACGGTCCACGAGCAGGTTCTCTCACAGATTATGCTCGGCAATATCATTGACAATCAGCAAAGCTACGAGATATTGCCCGACGGTACGTCTAGGCGCATGGAGGTGCGCAAGGGCGAGGAGCCGTTCAACGCGCAGCAGTATTTCATGACCAACCCCAGCCTGTCGGGTCGTGGCGAAGCCTTGAAATCCAGTGCGCCTAAGCTGATCGCCGGCCTGCTTTCCGGCCGAAACAACAAGTAATATTGGACCTGCATGGTTGAATCAGAAGCCCAGGGGCGCCTTCCAGGGATTGCCCCGGTCTCCGTTGTCGATATCGGGTCGAACTCGATCCGTGTGGTCATCTATGAGGGTATGTCCCGTTCGCCGACGATCCTTTTCAACGAAAAGGTGTTGTGCGGGCTCGGCAAGGGCATTGCGCTGACCGGCAAGATGGATGAGGCGAGCGTCGAGCGCGCTCTGGCCGCTCTTCACCGGTTCAAGGCATTGTCCGATCAGGCGCGCGCTGCCACCATGTTCGTGCTGGCGACCGCGGCTGCCCGCGAAGCATCAAATGGACCGGATTTTATCCATCAGGCAGAAACAATTCTGCAGCGTAAGGTCCGCGTTCTCTCCGGTGAAGAAGAGGCGAAGTTCTCCGCCCTCGGCATTGTCAGCGGCTTCTATGAGCCGGACGGTATTGCTGGTGACCTGGGCGGCGGTTCGCTCGAACTGATTGATATCAAGGGCAAGGAAATCGGCAACGGCGTAACCTTGCCGCTTGGCGGCCTTCGCCTGTCCGAATATGCCGGCGGCTCGATGGAGAAGGCCCGCACGTTTGCTCGCAAGCATGTGAGAACAAGCTCCAAGCTTCTGGCGAAGGGCGCTGGGCGCACCTTCTACGCCGTGGGGGGCACCTGGCGAAACATCGCAAAGCTGCACATGGAATTGACGCAGTATCCGCTGCATATGATGCAAGGTTACGAGGTCTCGCTCGAGGCGATGATGCAGTTCCTCGATCAGGTGGAGATCGCCAGGGACTCGAGAGATCCCGCATGGTTGGCCGTCTCGAAGCATCGCCGCGCGTTGCTTCCCTTCGGCGCGGTCGCCATGAAGGAAGTCCTGAGTGCGATGAACCCCTCTGTTATCTCGTTTTCGGGGCAGGGCGTGCGCGAAGGCTACCTCTATTCATTGCTTTCCGACAGCGAGCGCCGCAGCGATCCACTATTGGCCGCGGCGGGCGAGCTTGCCATTCTCCGTGCCCGTTCGCCGGAGCATGCCAGAGAACTGGCGGAGTGGACCGGTCGGATGATGCCCTATTTCGGCGTCACCGAGACGAAAGAAGAGGCGCGCTATCGTCAGGCCGCATGCCTGCTCGCCGACATCAGCTGGCGCGCACATCCCGACTATCGCGGCTTGCAGGCACTGAACATCATTGCCCATTCGTCCTTCGTCGGCATCAGCCATCCCGGCCGGGCATTCATCGCGCTCACCAACTACTACCGGTTCGAGGGGCCACATGATGACGGCGCGACGGGGCCGTTGGCGACGATCGCTACGCCGCAATATGTCGAGCGCGCCAAACTGCTCGGCGGAATGCTGCGGGTCGTCTACCTTTTCTCGGCATCCATGCCGGGCGTGGTCCGCAACCTGAGTTTCCAGAAGTCGTCCAATCCCGATCTGGACCTGGAGTTCGTGGTTCCGGCGGAGTACAGCGACTTTGCCGGTGAGCGCCTTGACGGCCGCCTGCAACAGTTGTCCAGACTTACCAACAAGCGCTTGGCTTTCCGCTTCGAGTAGCGCTTCGCGCTTGACCAAGGCACACCGCCGCGAACAACCCGACGACTTTGTTGATCGCTTATGGCGCATTCCCACAAATTTCGTCCCTAAGTTGACGTATTGGTTCGGTATGCTTGCAACCAACATCACGAGCGAAATTTGGGCGAGAGACATGATCACGGATATTGAGGACTTTTTTACGAAAGGATGCGGACGCTGCGAGCGGTTTGCGACACCGGACTGTTCGACACGGCAATGGATTGACGGCCTAAACGAACTTCGCCGCATCTGTCGCGATGCGGGCCTCGTCGAGACGGTGAAATGGGCGCATCCCTGCTACATGCACGAAGGCCGCAATATCGTGATACTCGGTGCCTTCCGCGGCGATTTTCGCGCAAGTTTCTTTAACGCCGCACTGATGAAGGATCCCGAAGGCGTGCTTGAGAAGCAGGGATCGAACACCCAACATCCCGACATGCTCCGTTTTGTAAGCAATGCACAGGTAGCAAAGATGGAACCCGTCATCCGGTCCTACTTGAAGGAGGCGATGGGCTATGCGGAGGCAGGCATTAAGCTGCCCAAAGAGCAAAGCCAAATAGAACTGCCCGACGAGTTGGTGGAGGCCCTGGATTCCGACCCTGAACTTGCCGAGGCTTTTCACGAGCTGACGCCCGGCCGGCAGAAAAGCTACGTGATCAATCTTAACGGGGTGAAAAAGTCGGAAACGCGAACGACGCGGATTGCTAAATTCCGAGATCACATTCTCGCTGGAAAGGGCGCAACAGAGCGCTAGTCCGAATTTTCGAACGCCCAACCGATCTGGTGTCTGCCGCGTCGTTCCCGAAAAAGCCCCGCTCCTTCGAGCGGGGCCTTCCTTATGAGCGTAAACTTACTTCGCGTTCAGGAGCTCGCCGACTTCGAGCAGGCTGAACTCGTTGTTGTCGGCCTTGTCGACAGCGCGGCCCGCCGAGAAGGG
Source organism: Rhizobium sp. BK538 (assembly GCF_014197575.1). Lineage (NCBI taxonomy): Bacteria > Pseudomonadati > Pseudomonadota > Alphaproteobacteria > Hyphomicrobiales > Rhizobiaceae > Rhizobium > Rhizobium sp. BK538. The sequence continues at coordinate 184,166 of NZ_JACIFT010000014.1, read as the reverse complement.
CAGGTTGTTGTCGTTGCCGACGACGATATGGGTGGCATCGACGCGATCGACGTTCTCGATCGTCACGAACGGCATGTCGTAGATGCCATCCTTGCCGCTAGCTTTCTTCTTATTGTCCGGGTCCTTGATGTTCAGGAGGTCGATGTAGCCAATCTTGCGAACAGACTTGCCGACGTTGGCGTCGTTGAACTCGATCTTGTAGATACGCTTGAGGTCGGCCGGTGCCTCGAAGCAATCCGGCTTCGGCTGCTTGGGATCGGCGCAAGCCTTGTCCTTCGTGCCGGCGCCGTTGTCGCGTTCGATGACGAGCGCGGTCGTGTCGTCGAGCATGTTGAAGTCGCCGATCGAAACACCCTTGTCCTCGAAAGGGTAGAACCAGCTGCGGCCGGTCCAGCTCTTGGAGGCAGTGTCGAACTCGATGACGCGGATGGCGGTATGGCCGTCAACCGACTCCATCTTGCCGTCGTCCTGATAGATAGCGCCTTCCAGAAGGCCGTAGAGCTTGCTGCCGTCCTTCGACATTGCAAGACCTTCGGATCTTGGCGATCGGATTTGCCGGAACGGAGAGCACCGGATTGTCGGGCGACATAACCGGCTTGCCGTCGACAGTGGTCGAGATCACGTCGGTCAGGCGGCCTTCCGTGTCGAACTTGAGGATATAGGGTCCGAACTCGTCGCCGACCCAGAAACCATCGGCCACAGGCTGCACGGATTCGATGTCGAAATCTGCGCCTGTGAGATAACGCTTCTCAGTGCCTTCCAGAACGATCGGGAAAGGAGCTTTCTTGCTGGGGTCGGAGAGGAAGAGGTTCTTGACGACCTCGACCTTGCCCGTCTGCCAGTCGAACTTTGCCTGATGCAGGAAGAGCATCGCGTCGCTGGAGTTCGCCTTCGAGCCGAAGCCGTTGTCGGAGAGCGTCCAGAACGTGCCATCCGGCATGGTCTTGATGCCGGAGAAGCCCTGGATTGGTTGACCGTCGAAGGGCAGCTTCAGATCGGTGACGCGAGCGCCGTCCTTGCCGGGAACCGTACCGAGCGCTTCGGTGCGCTTGCGGTCGGCGGTCGTGAACTTGCCCGAGTGCTTGAGGAACTCAGGCGCATTGGCTGGAGCCGCGACGAGTGTGTTGGCCGGCAGAATGGCCTGGCCTCCGAGCTTAGCTGGAAATTCCTGCTGGTCGGCGGCGGCCGAACCAGCGATCAAAAGAAGAAATGAAACAGAAGCGAGAAAAGTATTTTTCATCGAAACCCCCAAGGATTGGAATGCGGGTCTCGATTAGCAATGCTTTCATGTCGGCGCGTTGACGCTTGCGTGAAGCTTTGATGACGCCTTGCGGTTGTCTGCCTTGGCGAGCGCGATAACGCCGAGGCTCTGGCCGCGGCCCTTGACGGCGTGGCTTCCAAGATCCTCGGCCGAGACCGTCTCCGGCATCTTGATCCGCAGGGCGAGGTCGCTTGAGATGAGAACCGATCGGTTCAAACTCTTGCAGAGCGATTCAAGTCGGGATGTGGTGTTTACGGTGTCGCCGAAGTAGGTGATCTTATGATGGTCGACGCCGATTTCGGCCGTAATAACCGTACCGCCATGCAAGGCGGCGCGCAGGCGAGGGACCTGACCAAATGTCTTCAGCCAGTTCTCGGCGTCCGCCTCTATCGCGCTGATGATATCGAAGATGCAGTTCACGCATCGGCCGAACTTGATCCCGCGCTCCAGCGGCCAACTGATGATCGCGGCGTCACCCACGTAGTCATCGATGGTGCCCTTGTACTTCCGGACCGGCTCGGCGAACGACGCAAACAGGGAACTCAGCATCTGTTGGGCTCGAAGATCGCCGTGCTTCTCGGCAAAGGAGGTCGAATCCACGAGATCGATGAACAGGAAGACGCGCTCCTCGCTGATCGGCTTCCGGTAACGGCTGAAAAGCATGCTGATGAAGATGTCGCGGCCCAGCAGTTCGCGGATACGTAGCACGAAGATGATAAGCGCACACACGGCAAGGGCATAAAGAAAGGCGTCGAATGGCAGGATAACGGCATCGACCCACGATGCTGGGCGAAAGGCTCCGAGCCACCACATCGAGAGGCCGGCAACCGCAAATCCAACGCTCATCAGGATCTCGTAGACGAAGATCTCAGCGAGGAAGAACGTCACCGTCGGCAATGCCTGCATGCGCCGGTAAAGGCCGCGCAGGATCACCTTGCGCTCGAAGGCGATGATCGGCATGCCGATGAACAGCGCAAAGGTCGCGCCGACAAACGGATGGCCGCCATAGAAGCGCATGTCATAGAAAACGCCGCTCGCGGCTATGACAAGCGCGATCAACAGCCAGTTCTGGACCGGAGATATTTCCCTCATGTAGTCCTTTTCGCGGTACCTGTCCGTCGGGGATACCTAGGGCATATAGGAAACGTTGATTGTTTCCGAAAGGCGCTGCGTCAGTTTCCTTGGACCGAATCGATCTGGAGATGACTGTGATGGCACCTAGAGCGCCACCGTCTCGACCTTCTTGCCAACGAAGCGGAGGGCAACCTGGCCCTGGATGAGCTGCAGCGCGGGCTCACCGAAAAGCTCCCGCCGCCAGCCATGCAGCGCTGCGACTTCGGCCTTCTCGCCTTCCGCCGCGATGCGGTCGAGATCTTCGCTGTTGGCGATCACCTTCGGTGCGACGCCATGCTTTTCCGAGATCAGCTTTAACAGGACCTTCAGCAGCTCGGCGGCAGCGGCAGCACCTTCCGGCGGTTGCGTCTGTCGTGGAGCATGCGGCATCTCGGCCTTCGGCAAGGCGAGCGCGGCATTGACGGCTTCGACAACGGCGATGCCGGCTGCCGATCGCTCCCAGCCCTTGGGGATCGTTCGCAGGCGGCCGAGCGCTTCGGCGTCCTTCGGTTGCTGCTGGGCGACCTCGTAGATCGCGTCATCCTTGAGGACGCGCGAGCGCGGCACGTTGCGGGAGCGCGCCTCGCGCTCGCGCCAGGCGGCCACATATTTCAAAATGGCAAGTTCCTGCGGCTTGCGCAGGCGCATTTTCAACCGCTGCCAAGCATCGTCCGGATGCATGTCGTAGGTCTCGCGAGCCTCGAGGATATCCATCTCCTCCCGAAGCCAGGACGAGCGGCCTTCGCGTTCGAGCTCGGCCTTCAGGTAGAGATAGACGTCGCGCAGGTGCGTCACGTCGGCAAGCGCGTAGTCCAGCTGCTTTTCCGAAAGTGGCCGGCGGCTCCAGTCGGTGAAGCGCGAAGACTTGTCGATCTGAACGCCTTTCGTGCGATTGACGAGCTGATCATACGAGACGGAGTCTCCGAAGCCGCAAACCATCGCAGCAACCTGCGTGTCAAAAATCGGATGCGGGATGAGGCCGCCGCGGTTGTAGATGATCTCGATATCCTGGCGTGCGGCATGAAAGACTTTCAAAACGGCAGGATTGGCCATCAGTTCAAAGAATGGCTTGAGGTCGAGACCCTTCGCCAACGGATCGACCAGCACTTCCGTTGTCGGACTTGCCATCTGGATCAGGCAAAGTTCCGGCCAGAATGTTGTCTCTCGGAGAAACTCGGTGTCGATGGTAATGAATTCTGACTTGGCCAGCTCTTTGCAGGCCGCCTCCAAATCGGCGGTTGTTTCGATCATCTCAATTCATTCGCAGGATAGACATAGTTGAACCTTCCTTCTCCTTTCGGCCGGATAAGTCAACTAGAACCCGTAAAGACCCGTCAAACAACCCTGACATAACTGGTCATGCCAGTCTTCTGATGCTCGATGATATGGCAATGCAGCACCCAGTCGCCGGGATTGTCGGCCACGAAGGCGAGTTGCACCTTCTCGTCTGGTTGTACGAGATAGGTGTCGCTTACGAGTGGCATGACCTCCCGCGTCGATGACGACAGGACGGTGAAACTCATTCCGTGCAGATGGATGGGATGCGCATGCGGTGTCACGTTCTCAAGCTGCAAAATGTAGCTCTTGCCGAGCTTCAGTTCCGCCAGCGGCGCGGTCGGGTCCGCGGTGTCGCCCGGCCACGGCACCTTGTTGATGGCCCAGAAGCTGTAGCCGAAGGTGCCGCAGATACTGTCGGCAGGCGCGCTTTCGGCCGTGGCGCTGAGAATGAGCGGAATCCTCTGTGCCGAGGACAGATCGGCCTTAGCGACCGGGTTTTCGCTGAGCGTGCCGAGATCGCCGACATGGCGCTTCAAGGATGTTCCGACAGCTCTAAGCTTGGCGATCGTCTTCGGCGTCGTGCCCCTGATGTCTTCGAGTATGGCAATGGCGCCCTCGCTGTCCGGCATCCGCACGGCGAGATCGAGGCGCTGGCCTGGGCCGATCCGCAGCAGATCGAGCGGAAAGCGCTTCGGCACAGGGTTGCCGTCGATCGCAATCACCGTCGCCTCGGCACCTTCCATCTTCAGCGAGAAGATGCGGGTGACGTCGGTCACGGCAATTCGCAGCCGGATGAGACCGCCGGCCGGCGCCTCGTATTGTGGCTCCTGGTGCCAATTGGCCGTCCTTACCGTTCCGTAAGTACCGGTCTTTGCTGCGTCGCGTGGACGGAAGGCCGCAATGAATTGGCCGTCGCCGCCGAGGCGCCAGTCGCGCAGATTGAGCACCACTTCGGCATCGAATGTCGGGTCGGCTGGATCCTCGACCACGAGAACACCGGTCATGCCGTGGCCCATCTGCGTCAGCGTGTTGCAATGGGGATGATACCAAAAGGTGCCAGCATCCGGCGGCGTGAAGGCATAATCGAAGCTATCGCCGGTATAGACGTAAGGCTGCGTTATGAACGGCACCCCGTCCATCTTGTTGGCGATTCTCAAACCGTGCCAGTGGATCGTCGTCGGCTCGTCGAGCGCGTTCGTCAGCTGTGCCGTATAGGGCTTGCCCTTGGTCATCCGTAGCACCGGCGGCATGCCGCCGTCACCCCAGCTCATGATCTCTTTCGTGACACCGGCATCGGTGATACTGGCCGTCGTCTTCACCGCTTTCAAGACCTGCGGCTCGGGGGCTGCTTCCGCAAGCCCAAACTTCCCCGCGATCCCGACACCGACGCCATATGCACCTGCGACGGCAGAGGCTTTCAGGAGATTGCGGCGAGTGAGGAGGGGCATGTAGAGGCTCCGAGAAAATGATAGCGTTCCTCTTTAAAGTTGACCGCAAGCTTCAGCAATATGGTGCGATGTTGCCAAACTGCCGCATGGCTTTTCCCGGTGACACGGTTGCATGCTTGCCATAAAGCCTTCGCAACGCGCGTGCCCTACGCGCCAACCCTTGACAAATCAGACCGTCCATGCGCTTTTCCGCCCGATTTTCTTGTCGGTGCGGGAGAGCCATCAGAGCCCCTTGCTGCCGTCTTTAAGCCAGATACCGGGAATTGAGATGATGCATCGTTACCGCAGCCACACATGTGCAGCCCTCCGCAAGTCGGATGTCGGCGCCAATGTCCGGATTTCCGGCTGGGTCCATCGTGTTCGCGACCATGGCGGCGTTCTCTTCATCGACCTGCGCGACCACTACGGCATCACCCAAGTCGTTGCCGATCCGGATTCGCCCGCTTTCAAGCAGGCCGAACTGGTTCGCGGCGAATGGGTCATTCGCATCGACGGCCTCGTGAAGGCTCGTACGGAAGACACCGTCAACAAGAACATGGCGACCGGCGAGATCGAACTCTACGCGCAGGAGATCGAAGTTCTCTCCGCTGCCAAGGAACTGCCACTGCCGGTCTTCGGCGAGCCGGATTATCCGGAAGACGTGCGCCTGAAGTACCGCTTCCTCGATCTGCGCCGCGAGACGCTGCACAAGAATATCGTCAAGCGCACGCAGGTCATTTCGGCCATGCGCCGCGAGATGGGCAATATCGGCTTCACCGAATACACGACGCCCATCCTGACGGCCTCTTCGCCGGAAGGCGCACGCGACTTCCTCGTGCCATCACGCATTCATCCTGGCACGTTCTACGCGCTGCCGCAGGCGCCGCAGCAGTACAAGCAGCTGCTGATGGTCGCCGGCTTCGACCGTTACTTCCAGATTGCCCCGTGCTTCCGTGACGAAGACCCGCGCGCCGACCGCCTGCCGGGCGAATTCTACCAGCTCGATCTCGAAATGAGCTTCGTCGAACAGGAAGACGTCTGGAACACGATGGAGCCGGTCATTCGTGACATCTTCGTCGAGTTCGCCGATGGCAAACCAGTGACTGAGAAGTTCCCGCGTATTCCTTATGAGACGGCGATCCGCAAGTACGGTTCCGATAAGCCGGACCTGCGCAACCCGATCGAGATGCAGGCCGTGACCGAGCATTTTGATGGCTCCGGCTTCAAGGTCTTCGCCAATATGATCGCCTCCAACCCGAAGGTCGAGGTTTGGGCTATTCCAGCCAAGACCGGCGGCTCCCGCGCCTTCTGCGACCGTATGAACGCCTGGGCGCAGAGCCAGGGCCAGCCGGGCCTCGGCTACATCTTCTGGCGCAAGGAAGGCGAGAAACTCGAAGGCGCCGGCCCGCTTGCCAAGAACATAGGCGAGGAGCGCACCGACGCGATCCGTAGCCAGCTCGGTCTCGATGACGGTGACGCCTGCTTCTTCGTCGCTGGCGACCCCACGAAGTTCTACAAGTTCGCCGGGGAAGCCCGCACCCGGGCCGGCGAGGAACTGAACCTCGTCGATCGCGATCGCTTCGAATGCTGCTGGATCGTCGATTTCCCATTCTACGAATGGTTGGAAGAAGAAAAGAAGATCGACTTCGCCCACAATCCGTTCTCGATGCCGCAGGGCGGCATGGAAGCGCTCAACGGCGCCGATCCGTTGTCAATCAAGGCCTTCCAGTACGACATGGTCTGCAACGGCTTCGAGATCGCCTCGGGCTCGATCCGCAACCAGCTGCCGGAAGTTATGGTCAAGGCCTTTGAATTGACCGGCAAGTCGCGCGCCGAGGTCGAGGAGCAATTTGGTGGCCTCTACCGCGCCTTCCAGTACGGCGCACCGCCGCATGGCGGCATGGCCTTCGGTATCGACCGCATTGTCATGCTGCTTGTCGGCGCGAAGAACCTGCGCGAAATCTCGCTGTTCCCGATGAACCAGCAGGCCCAGGATCTCCTAATGGGTGCACCGACGCCGGCAACGCCAACGCAGCTGCGTGAACTGGCGATCCGCCCGATCCCGCCGGTCAAGAAGGACTAAGCAGGCTTACTGAATGATAAAAGCCGGCAATCGATTTCGCCGGCTTTCTTTATTTCTGCGAGGCTCCAGATCGCGTCCAACAACGTGACGGTCAGCGGTCACCTCGCTACTAAGTAGAAAACCCAGCGGGCAACGGCGCGCCGGGTTTCCAAGTAGTCAAGCTTGGCCGATCAATCGTTGGCCGAAACCTTCACGCCGAGAACCTGCGGCAGCGTGTTCGGTGCGCCCATCGCAGCACCCATGATCATCGGGAACGGTACAGGCTTTGCCGGAGCAGCGGCAAGCGTCAGGCTCTTCGGGTCGTCGAGGAAGGTGTTGACGGCCGCCGATATGGCGTTCTGCAGCTCCGGAATGTTGAGCTGCGCCAGCATGATCGGCGTCATCGCCTTCAGCGAATCCGCCATCTGCTGGCCGGAGATGTTCTGCTGGCTGCCGGCGTAGTCGAGCGCGCGCTTGGTGATGGAAGCATCATCGAAGCGGATCTGGGCACTTTCAAACGACAGCTGCTGCATCAGTCCGAGCATCGAGAGGCCGAGAGCCTGCTGCGCTTCTTCCTTGTTCTGGTTCGCTTCGGCCTGCTTGGCGGCTTCTTGCAGCGACTTCAAGAAAGGCATCGTGTAGCCGGAGATTTTGAAGGCGAGGTTCAGCTTGCCGATGTTGTTGAAGTCGAAGGCGAATTCGGAAACGTCGATCGTGCCTGGCGTCAGCTCCCAGGCACCCTTCATCGTGATGTCGCCTTGGATGTGCTGAAGTGCGAGCTTGTCGATCGCATCCTTGCTTTGCGCGTCGCTTGCCTTGCTGAGATCGGCCTTCAGGCCCTTGAAAGCGCCATCGAAGTCGAAGCCGGACTCGTCTTCGCGCAGCGTCAGGTTGACGTCGCTTTCGGCGATCGAGAATAGTTCCGCGCCGTTCTGGACAACCTTCACAGGACCGCTGTGAGCGTTCTCATAAAGCAGCATGGAGTCGAGCCCTTCGCCCTTCGGATCGGCGGGGATCGAAATGCCGCTAAGCGTCAGATCGGTGGCCGTGAAGGTCGCGCCCTCATTGGTGGCGCTGACATTCGGGAAGGACGCTTCCTCGACGTAGTAGCCGCCGTCGTCGTCGGCTTCGACACCCGTCATCGTGATATCGCCGATCGACACCGCTTCACCGCTGTTTGCCTTGAAGCTCGCCTTCTTCAGGGTCACGGTCGTACCGTCGACGTTGACGCTATCGGCAACGATCGTGCCGCCCTGTTGGCTATAGGCGGCATTGATCTTCTTCAGCAGATCCTGGCCGTCGAGCGCGAAAGCCGAGCCGGCGAGAGAGAGAAAGGCAACGCCCGAAAGCATTAGCCGTGTCGTCCGGTAAAAAGTCATCTGGGGTCCCCTGGTGGCGGTGCGTAGCGACGGCTCAATTCGTTGCCGGTCTACTGTGGTTCAATCGCGGGTTATATTTGCGGATTTCTAAATTTGTGTTGAAGGGAAAACGAAACAACGACCAAATTCAGGCAAAGTGTCTCAAGCCATTCTTTTCCTGTGCCCCCAAGACTTCGTCCACAGCCGGAATGCCCGGAATCCTTGCTCAAGAGGGTCTTCTCGGCTAGTCAGGACATATGGGACAAGAGATTTTGCCGCCCTCTGGCGGAGACGACGACAGTATCCTTCCGGTCGATCTGAAGGCAGCGCTCGAAGAGCGATACCTTGCCTACGCGCTGTCGACCATCATGCACCGCGCTCTTCCGGATGTGCGCGACGGCCTGAAGCCGGTCCACCGCCGTATCATTCACGCCATGAGTGAAATGGGCATCCGGCCCAATTCCGCCTTCAAGAAATGCGCGCGCATCGTCGGCGATGTCATAGGTAAGTTCCATCCGCATGGCGACCAGTCGGTTTACGATGCGCTGGTGCGTTTGGCGCAGGATTTCTCGCAGCGCTATCCCGTCGTGGACGGGCAGGGCAACTTCGGCAACATCGACGGCGACAGTGCCGCGGCCTACCGATATACCGAAGCGCGTATGACCGAGGTCGCGGGTCTGCTGCTTGACGGCATCGAGCAGGATGCCGTCAATTTCCGGCCGACCTACAACGAAGAAGACGAAGAGCCGGTCGTCCTGCCGGGCGCCTTCCCGAACCTGCTTGCAAACGGTTCGTCCGGTATTGCGGTCGGCATGGCGACGTCCATTCCGTCGCACAATGTCCACGAGCTATGCGACGCAGCACTCCACCTTATCAAGCATCCTGATGCTTCGGTCGAAAAGCTGGTTGAGTTCATCCCCGGTCCGGACTTCCCTACCGGCGGCATTATTATTGATGGCCGTGAAAGCATCATCGAAGCCTACAAGACCGGCCGTGGCGGCTTCCGCACACGCGCCAAGTGGGAGACTGAGGATCTCGGCCGCGGCGGCTACCAGATCATCGTCACCGAAATTCCGTTCCAGGTGCAGAAGTCCCGCCTGATCGAAAAGATCGCCGAACTGCTGCTGGCGCGCAAGCTGCCGCTGCTCGAGGACATCCGCGACGAGTCCGCTGAGGACGTCCGCGTCGTGCTGGTGCCGAAGAACCGGACGGTCGATCCGACGATCCTTATGGAATCCATGTTCAAGCTGACGGAGCTGGAAAGCCGCTTCCCGCTGAACATGAACGTTCTGTCCATGGGCCGCATCCCGCGCGTCATGGCTCTGAACGAGGTGCTCAAGGAGTGGCTCGACCATCGCCGCGAAGTGCTGCAGCGCCGCTCGCGCTTCCGCCTCGCTGCCATCGATCGGCGCCTCGAAATCCTCGGCGGCCTGCTGATCGCCTACCTCAACATCGATGAGGTGATCCGTATCATCCGCGAGGAGGACGAGCCGAAGCCGGTGATGATCGCGCGCTGGTCGCTGACCGACAACCAGGTTGAAGCGATCCTCAACATGCGTCTGCGGTCGCTGCGCAAGCTCGAGGAGTTCGAAATCCGCACTGAGTTCGACGAACTCACTAAGGAAAAGGGCGAGATCGAAGCCCTGCTGGCGTCGGAAGAAAAGCAGTGGCAGACCGTCGCGTGGGAAATCGGCGAGGTAAAGAAGAAGTTCGCGAAGGCGACCGAGCTCGGCCGCCGCCGCACCCAGTTCGCCGATGCACCCGAGGCCGACGAGCAGGCCATCCAGCAGGCGATGATCGAGAAGGAACCGATTACGGTCGTCGTCTCCGAAAAGGGTTGGATCCGCGCGCTGAAGGGGCACATCTCCGACACCGCGACCCTGACTTTCAAGGAGGGCGATGGGCTGAAGGTTGCCTTCCCGGCGCAGACGACCGACAAGATCCTTATCATCACGACTGGCGGCAAGGCGTTCACTCTTGGCGGCGACAAGTTGCCTGGCGGTCGTGGCCACGGTGAGCCGCTGCGCATCATGATCGACATGGAGAACGATCAGGACGTTCTGACCGCCTTCGTGCATGATTCTGCGCGCAAGCAGATGATCGTCTCGACGGCGGGCAACGGCTTCGTCGTTGCCGAGACCGACATGGTGGCCAATACCCGCAAGGGTAAGCAGATCATGAACGTGTCCATGCCAGATGAGACGAAGCTGATCGTTCCCGTCAGCGGTGATCATGTCGCCGTCGTCGGCGAAAACCGCAAGCTGCTCGTCTTCCCGCTGGCGCAGGTGCCGGAAATGGGTCGCGGCAAGGGCGTTCGCCTGCAGCGCTACAAGGATGGCGGCATCTCTGACGTGCGCTGCTTCGCGATCGCTGACGGCCTCGTCTGGGAAGACAGCGCCGGCCGCACCTTCACCAAGAACAAGGATGAGCTTGCCGAATGGCTCGCTGATCGCGCGACAGCCGGCCGCACCGTTCCGAAGGGCTTCCCGCGCAGCGGCAAGTTTGCCGGCTAAGGCGAAAATAAATCCGCGCCTCGCTCTTGGCGGGCGAGGCAACTCCTCTACCTCTGTCGTGTAATCACAACATGGACAGACATCATTCCGCAGGCGGACGGAATGATCGAATGTGGCGCCTCAGGGAGAGCGTCATGTCCGATCACGGAGGAATGTTGATGAGTGCTTGCAATACCATCACCTTGAACGTTGCGCATACTTTCAATGCCTCGCCCTGCGCCGTCTATGACGCATGGCTGAATCCTCAGATCGCAAAACGCTTCCTCTTCGCGAGCGACGAAGGCCGCGTTATCCGCGCCGATATCGATCCGAAGGTCGGCGGCCATTTTCTCGTTATCGACCGGCGTCCGACAGGTGATGCGGTGCATTACGGCGTGTTTCTGGAATTGCGCCGGCCGCGGCGAATGGTCTTCTGCTTCTCGGCAGCGGAGCACGACCACAACGCAGATCGAATCCAGATCGACATCGAACCATTGGCCGAAGGCACGCGGCTGACACTCTCACACGAAATGTGCGCCGAATGGGGCCAGTTCGAAGAGCAGACGCGACAGGGCTGGCTTCACGTGATGCAGGGGCTCGAGCGCGAACTCGAGGCGATGCAGGTGGTCAATGTGCCAGAGATTGCCGCACAGGCTTCCTCCGAACCATCCAAAGCGAGTGCGCCGTAATCGCGCAGACGAGGATCGTGCCGCCGATGAGCGTCATCGTCGGGGGCGTTTCCGCGAAGATCAGCCAGATCCAGATCGGAGCCAGGATGGTTTCGAGCAGATAGAACATGCCGACTTCGGGCGCTGACAAATAGCGTGGTCCCGTCGCTAAGCACCAAAAGGCAACCGGCATCAGAAGGGCACCATTGAGGATGATCCAGGCCGGATGTTCTATGGCGAGCCCGCTCGGCAAGGCATTCGCAAAGCCGAGTATGGCGGGCAGGGCGGCGGCAAGCAGGGGCACAAAGCCCATGTCCCGGCGTGATGCCCGGCCAACCGTTATCGCCGAGGCGAGGATAAGGGCGCTCAGTAGCGCCATGGCATCACCAAAGACATGGCCGCCGGCCAATCCATCATGCACGATCAAGCCGACACCGAACACCATCACCGCCATGGTGACGAGCGTGGATATCGAAGGGCGTTCCTTGAGGAACACCCATGATAGAAGCGCGCCGAACATCGGATTGAACGCGACGATGAAGACCACGTTGGCCGTTGCCGTATTGAAGACGGCAAGCAGGAAGGTCAGCGTCGAGCAGCCGTACAGCAGTCCCGTCGCAAGGCCGTGCCTGCCGGGCATAAGCAAAGGCCATGTTCCCTTGAGGTATCTGATGAGGCAGACCACGACGAGCGTCACGGCGACGGTCGTGATGCTGCGCGCGCCGAGGATCGACCACATATCCCCGTGAGCAAGGCGTACGAGTGGAATGTCCATGGAAAGAGCCAGGCCGCCGATCGCTGTCAGCAGCAGACCCTTCCGATGATCGGAAAGGGAGGGGAAGAGCATTTAGTAGCGTGTGCTTTCGGGCATTGCGGAGGGATCGAAACGTTCCCAGCCGCGCGATGTCAGGTGCTCCTGTGGCTGGAAGCGAGTCTTGTAGTCCATTTTCCGCGACCCTTGAACCCAGTAGCCCAAGTAGACGTGCGGAAGACCCAAAGCTCTTGTGCGCTTGATGTGGTCAAGAATCATGAACGTGCCAAGGGAACGTCGATCCATGTCAGGATTAAAGTAGGAATAGACCATGGACAGGCCATCGCTCATCGTATCCGTGAGAGCGGCAGCCAGGAGTTCACCCGTCGGGCGCTCTTCGAGACCAGCCCCTTCCTTTCGAAGCCGATACTCGATGATTTTGGTGTTCACATGTGTATCCTCGACCATGATGGCATAATCGAGCACCGTCATGTCGGACATTCCGCCCTGTTGGTGGCGAAAGTCGAGATAGCGTCGGAATAGCGAATATTGCTCGCTGGATGGCTGGGCGGGGAATTCGGTCGAGATGATATCGGCATTTGCCGCAAGCACCCGCTTCATTGATTTCGTCGGCAGGAACTCCTGCGCGAGGATACGGACGGAAATGCAGGCGCGGCAGGCTTCGCAGGCTGGCCGATAGGCAATGTTCTGCGACCGGCGAAAGCCGCCTTGTGTCAGGATATCGTTCATCTCCGCTGCGCGGGGGCCGACGAGATGTGTAAAGACCTTACGTTCCATCTCGTGGGCCAGATAAGGGCACGCAGCCGGAGCAGTTAGGTAAAACTGCGGTGATGGCGTGGTCTGCGTATTCATCTGTTGCGGAGATTTCCTTCGGTTTGCTGCGTATCTGACAGGATGACTTAAGAATGTAAAACGTCAACAGCGGGGCTGTTTTCGAACCCGCTGTCGCGCGTCATACTTTGGGATATGGTGCCACGACCTTCCCGGCAAAGATCAGAAGCTGTGTTTATTTTAGCCCACCACGGCCAATTAGGCAGTGCGGACCGTGACGGTGCCCACGAGAAAATCGTGGATCAACCGGCTGCGCTCGGTGAACAGGCCAACCAGCAGAATCAGCGGCGTCAGAACGGAGTTCAGGATCCAGAAAAGCGCCAGGTGAACGATGGCCGTCAGAAAGTCCATCCGCTGCCCGTCGACCCGCATGATTGCGATTCCCATTGCACGCATGCCGAGCGAGGCTTGATTGGAGCCACCGACGGTGAAGCCGAAATAGAGGCCAGCGACGATTACGAATAATGCCGGATAAAGAAAGAATCCCAGGCCGAGCGTGACGATCGACAGGAAGAAAAGCACGACGGCTGCCGGGATGCAGAGCAGCAGAACGATCACGTAGTCGAGGATGAAGGCGAACACACGACGGCTCAGCGTGCCGCTATAGGCGCGCCAGTCGTCCGGTGCGGCATAGAGCGGGTTGGGAGTGAGCGTCATTGTTGCGGTCTCCTTGCGGGAAGCGATGCCGCTGATATGGTATCGCTTCCCGCAAATGCAATATTCGTGCAGGGCTCAGCGGTTGGCGAGAATCCTGGCCACCTCGACCGCAAAATAGGTGAGGACACCGTCGCAGCCCGCGCGCTTGAACGAGAGTAGGGTTTCTAGCATGGCCCGTTCACCGTCGATCCAGCCGTTCATCGCGGCGGCCTTGATCTGCGTGTATTCGCCTGAAACCTGGTAGGCGAAGGTCGGTAGACCGAACGCCTCCTTCATGCGCCAGCAGATGTCGAGATAGGGCAGCCCCGGCTTGACCATCAGCATGTCTGCGCCTTCTTCCACATCTAGCGCGGCGTCGCGGATTGCCTCAGTGCCGTTTGCCGGGTCGATGTAGTAGGTTTTCTTGTCGCCCTTGAGCAGTCCGCCGGTCGAGATCGCCTCCCGGTAAGGGCCGTAGAAAGCTGAAGCGAACTTGGTGGCATAGCTCATGATGCCGACATTCTGATGCCCTGCGGCATCGAGGGCGCGGCGGATAGCGCCTATTCTGCCGTCCATCATCTCGGAGGGGGAAATGATGTCGGATCCGGCATCGGCCTGCATGACTGCTGCACGCGCGACCTGATCGACGGTCTCGTCGTTGACGATCTCGCCCTGTCGCAGGATCCCGTCATGGCCGTGGCTGGTGAAGGGGTCGAGCGCGACATCGGTGATGACACCGATATTAGGCACTGCCTTCTTGATCGCGATCGTTGCCTGATTGATCAGGTTGTTGGCCTCGAGGCTGTTCGAGCCGGTTTCGTCACGCAGTTCCATCTCAATATTGGGAAAGGTCGCAATCGCCGGGATGCCAAGGTCAGCGGCTTCCTTGGTGGCCTCGACGAGCTTATCCACGCTCATGCGGTTGACGCCGGGCATCGCCGGTATTGGTTCGACAATCCCTGTGCCGGGAACGACGAAAACCGGCCAGATGAGATCGTCGGCCGTCAGACGGTTCTCCTGCACGAGGCGCCGCGTCCAATCGGCCTTGCGATTGCGGCGCATGCGCCGATGGCCGGTGATTTCGTCGACGAGATGGGTCTTGTCCTGCATGGTCGTTCCAGCTTTCTGCCATTCCATATTATCGAAGCGCTCATTATCATGGCGCCGCCGAAATCCAAACCGGACGATTGGCCGCAATGGAAGAGGCGCTGGCGAAGTCGCAATCGCAACCCTATTGTTTAAGACATGGACGCTGATTCCCCGACGATACCGAAACGGACGCTGACCAGCGTTCTCTTCATCCTGTTCTTGCGGCTTGTCGCCATTTCCTGCTTCTGGTTCGGATTGCAGTATTGGGCGATGCTGGTCGGCTATTCGCTGGTGGGGGCAGGCCGCTTCGATCTGCTCAGCCTTCCATGGAAGGTCGCAAGCACCTGCCTTGCCGTTCTGTTCCCCGTCGCGTCTCTCGGCCTGTGGCTTGCCGTCTCCTGGGGGCCTGTTATCTGGGTGCTCGCGGCAGGCGGACAGACCATCATGTACGGCTTCATGCCGGAGGTGTTTGGAGCCAACCGGCTGATCGTTCTGCTCCATATTGCGGTAGCCCTGGTCTACCTGGGATTCCGCGCCGCGCTCTGGTACGAGAAGCACAAGCGCCGTCAGCAGGTAAGCGTTGATTTACCCTGATACAACGCGGAGATTCGGTAAGGCACTGTTAAGCCTGCGGTTTAAGTAGAATTTTATTTGTATTCGATAGGGTCTGTCTCAAGGCGGGAAGAAAACCAACACCGCCAAACAAACAGTGAGGCAGTCATCATGAACACGAAAATCAAGCCGCAGGCGGTATCGAACTTCCGTGACCAGCAGGAACAGGGCATCCGTGATCTTTACATGGAATCCCTTCATCTTGTTGAACGTCTTCACCGCCGTCTCCTCGACGTCATCAAGGACGAGTTCGACCGTCAGGGTCGCAGCGACGTCAATGCCGTTCAGGCACTTCTTCTCTTCAACATCGGCAATTCCGAGCTGACCGCCGGCGAACTTCGCTCCCGTGGCTACTATCTCGGCTCCAACGTTTCCTACAACGTCAAGAAGCTGGTTGATCTCGGCTTCATCAACCACCAGCGTTCGCGCATCGACCGTCGCTCGGTCCGCATTAGCCTGACGGAAACGGGCCAGGACATCGCCGAAACCGTTGCCAAGCTCTATGAGCGCCACATCGGCTCGATCGACAAGGTCGGCGGCATCGGCACCGACGAATTCACGCAGATGAACAAGCTGCTGACCCGTCTGGACCGCTTCTGGAACGACCAGATCCTCTACCGCCTGTAATCTCTTAGGCCAACTTCCCTGCTGGCTTATTGGACCTCCAAGGCACGAAAGGGCGCAACGGTATCCCGTAGCGCCCTTTCCGCCGTTTGCTGCGCTTCCTGACGGGGCTACATATTCGGTCGCCAAGTTGATAATGACTTCCGCACGGACCTTCGGTCTTCGCGTGAATCAGGAGTTGTGGTTATGACGTCAGCTGTACTGGCTGCAAGCGGTGGGGTGAAGCAGGTCATCTGCATTAGCTGGGGAACGAAGTACGGGGCTCCCTTCATCAATCGCCTGTACGCCATGGTGAGGCGCAACATCACGCCGCCCTTCACGTTCACTTGCTTCACCGACAACCGCGCCGACCTGAATCCGGAAATTCTCTGCGAGGACCTGCCGCCGCTGGATGTCGAAAACATGCCGGTCAGGACGAAGGGCATCTGGCCCAAGGCGCGGCTTTGGGGTCCGAAGCTTGGAAAGTTGAGCGGCCCGGTTCTGTTTCTGGACCTCGATCTGGTGATTGTCGGCTCTCTCGATTCATTCTTCGAGGTTGGCGAACCGGATGACGTCATCCTGTCGCGCAACCAGACGACACCGTTTGAACGCCTCGGGCAGACCTCTCTTTTCCGATTCCCGGTCGGCAAGCTCGTTTCGTTGCAGGAGAAGTTCCGAGCCGATCCGCAGGGCGTGGCCGACAAGTACGAATTCGAACAGCGCTTCGTGACGCGAAATGCGCCCGGTGGCGCGAAGTTCTTTCCCCGCCGCTGGGTCCTGCATTTCAGGCAGGATTGCCGCTGGCCTTTCCCGCTGAATTATTTCCTGACGCCGCGCCTACCCGCGAATGCCCGGGTGATCCTATTCCCACGCGATTTCCATCCGCAGTTCGCGGTCGAAGGGCGGTTCGGGTTGAAGGGGCGTGCGGCGCCACCGCTCGATCACATCCTGCATATGTTCGATCCGGAGCGGAGGAGGAACAAGTCGCTGTTCCGCTACCTGCGCCACTACATCCGCCCGACGCCATGGGTGGCCGACCACTGGCGCGAGTAATTCGGACCCCGTCAGCGGTCTCGTGACATCTTTGCAACGCATGGCAGGCAAGCATAATCGCCTGTATTCAAGCCGTTTTTTAGCCGCTATTAACCGCCACATTCTGTGGATCGGTATGGTTACTTGCACATCGCCCGCCACCGACGGTTGAGCGTGGTTTTGGGCGACACGAATTGGCCATATTAGCATGTCAGCGGAAATACACAGCAAATGGCGCTTCCCCAATTGAGGTCCGATAACCTCGCGCTCCCTGCTCGCAATCATGTGATCGCCGGCAGAAAGATTGTGCGATGCGCCGTGGCGACGGGTTGATAGGGATTTGCGTTCTCGCAGGGATAGCGAAGGCCGCCGGTCTCTCAGGCAGCGGCAATTTAGTGGTTGGGATGAATGTCGAAGAAAATCAGAACTGAAGCTTTTTCTCGTCGGGCGTTTCTGACGTCTGCGGCAATGGTCGGCGCGGGCGCTTTGGCTGCCCCCGCATTCGCGCAGTCGGCGATTGACTCGCTCATCAATGCTCCGCAGCGCGGCGATTGGGACGACCAGTTCGATGCGAAAGCCGCGTCCCGCACGGCGACGGCCGTCGTTTCGAACACGCCGATTCTCGGACCGCAGTCGGTGCCGAGCATCCAACAGGCGATCGCCCAATATCAGCAGATCGCTTCCGCAGGCGGCTGGCCGGAGGTGAGCCCAAGCCAGCAGCGTCTGCAGATCGGCGTGACTGATCCGGCCGTCCAGAGCCTTCGTCAGCGCCTGATCATCACCGGCGACCTGCCGCAGGAAGCGGGCATTTCCAGTGCTTTCGACTCCTATGTCGACGGCGCCGTCAAGCGCTTCCAGGCGCGCCACGGTCTCCCGGCTGACGGTGTCATCGGCGAGTTCACTTTGAAGGCCATGAACATTCCTGCTGACGTTCGTCTGCAGCAACTGAACACCAATCTCATCCGCATTCAAACGTTCCCGGAAGAACTGGGACGCCGCCATCTGATGGTCAATATTCCGGCGGCTTACGTCGAGGCGGTCGAAGACGGCAGCGTTGCCACGCGCCATGCGGCCGTCGTCGGACGCATCAGCCGTCCCACGCATCTCGTCAACTCGAAGGTCTACGAGGTCATCCTCAACCCATATTGGACCGCACCGCGCTCGATCGTCGAAAAGGACATCGTGCCGCTGATGCGCAAGGATCCGACCTACCTCGAGAAGAATGCCATTCGCCTGATTGACGGCAAGGGTAATGAGGTGGCGCCGGAAACGGTCGACTGGAATGCTGAGAAGGCGCCGAATCTGATGTTCCGTCAGGACCCGGGCAAGATCAACGCCATGGCCTCCACGAAGATCAATTTCTACAATAAGAACGGCGAGTATATGCACGACACGCCGCAGCAGGGCCTCTTCAACAAACTCATGCGCTTTGAATCCTCCGGCTGTGTCCGCGTTCAGAATGTGCGCGACCTGACGACGTGGCTGCTTCGCGAGACCCCGCCATGGTCGCGTCAGCAGATGGAGCAGGTCATCACGACCCGCGTCAACACGCCGATCAAACTCGCTGAAGAAGTGCCGGTTTACTTCGTTTACATCTCCGCCTGGGGCATGCCGGATGGCGTTGTGCAGTTCCGCGACGATATCTACCAGCTCGACGGCAATGCCGAGCTGGCGCTGGATACGACCGCTGGCACGGAGCAGCCAGTTCAATGAGGCTCGAGCCTCTCGTTCGCATTCAAGACCGCGTCTTTCGAGGCGCGGTTTTTTGTTGCGCGTAGATTGCCTAGCAAATGTCGTTCTCCGTATTGCCCTTGACAGGGCGGGGCGCTAATACCTTCGCGCATTCCAGTTGAGGAGCCCGCCCATGACAAATGCTTCCACCCAGACCTTCTTCAATCGCTCGCTCGCCGACACCGATCCGGAAATCTTCGGCGCGATCGAAAAGGAGCTCGGCCGCCAGCGGCATGAGATCGAGCTGATTGCTTCGGAAAACATCGTTTCCCGTGCGGTGCTGGAAGCCCAGGGCTCCATCATGACGAACAAGTACGCCGAAGGCTATCCGGGCAAGCGCTACTACGGCGGCTGCCAGTTCGTCGATATTGCTGAAGAGCTCGCGATCGAACGCGCCAAGAAGCTCTTCGGCGTCAACTTCGCCAACGTTCAGCCGAACTCCGGTTCGCAGATGAACCAGGCCGTGTTCCTCGCGTTGCTGCAGCCGGGCGACACCTTCATGGGCCTCGACCTCAACTCGGGCGGTCACCTGACGCACGGCTCGCCGGTCAATATGTCCGGCAAGTGGTTCAATGTCGTTTCCTACGGCGTACGCGAAGGCGACAACCTGCTCGACATGGACGAAGTCGCCCGCAAGGCCGAAGAGCACAAGCCGAAGCTCATCATCGCTGGCGGTACTGCTTATTCCCGCATCTGGGACTGGAAGCGCTTCCGCGAGATTGCTGACTCCGTTGGCGCGTACCTCATGGTTGATATGGCTCACATCGCCGGTCTCGTTGCCGGTGGCCAGCATCCGTCGCCGTTCCCGCATTGCCACGTTGCCACGACCACGACCCACAAGTCGCTGCGCGGTCCGCGCGGTGGTGTGATCCTGACCAACGACGAGGACTTGGCGAAGAAGTTCAACTCGGCCGTCTTCCCGGGTCTCCAGGGCGGCCCGCTGATGCATATCATCGCCGCCAAGGCCGTTGCCTTCGGCGAAGCGCTGCAGCCTGAGTTCAAGGACTACGCGGCCCAGATCGTCAAGAACGCCAGGGCACTTGCCGAAACCCTGATCGCTGGCGGGCTCGATGTCGTCTCGGGCGGCACTGACAACCACCTGATGCTCGTCGACCTTCGCAAGAAGAACGCGACTGGCAAGCGCGCCGAAGCAGCTCTTGGCCGGGCCTACATCACCTGCAACAAAAATGGCATCCCGTTCGACCCCGAAAAGCCTTTCGTCACATCGGGCGTTCGTCTCGGCGCCCCTGCCGGCACGACGCGCGGCTTCAAGGAAGCGGAATTTAAGGACATCGGTAACCTAATCGTCGAGGTTCTCGATGGCCTGAAGGTCGCCAATTCCGACGAAGGCAATGCAGCCGTCGAAGCTGCCGTGCGGGATAAGGTTGTCAACCTGACCAACCGCTTCCCAATGTACGACTACATCGGCTAAGAGTAGCGCATGCGCTGCCCATTTTGCGGATCGGAAGACACACAGGTCAAGGATTCACGCCCGGCGGAGGACAACACGTCCATCCGCCGGAGGCGTATCTGTCCCGACTGCGGCGGTCGCTTCACAACCTTCGAGCGCGTGCAACTGCGCGAACTGATGGTCGTCAAGAAGACCGGCCGCAAGGTGCCTTTCGACCGCGACAAGCTGGTGCGTTCTTTCGAGATCGCGTTGCGCAAACGCCCCGTCGACCGCGACCGCATCGAGCGCGCGGTCTCCGGTATCGTTCGACGGCTTGAAAGCTCCGGCGAGGTTGAGATCAGCTCCGAGCAGATCGGTCTGCAGGTGCTGGAAGCATTGAAGAGTCTGGATGATGTTGGCTTTGTTCGCTACGCTTCGGTCTATCGGGACTTCTCTCATGCCGAGGATTTCGAGAAAGTGATATCCGAGATCAACGCCAAGATCGCTCGCGATCCCTTGGACAACTAGCTGATGAGCGCTTCGGAAAACGACGCGCGTTTCATGCAAGAGGCGATCCGGCTGGGTCTCCTGCACCTCGGCCAGACATCAACCAATCCTTCGGTCGGCTGCGTCATCGTGAGTGACGGGCAGATCGTCGGCCGTGGCGTAACGGCAGTCGGCGGGCGCCCGCATGCGGAGCCGCAAGCTCTGGCCGGAGCCGGCGATCTGGCACGGGGCGCCACCGCCTATGTGACGCTCGAACCTTGCTCGCACCATGGCAAGACGCCGCCCTGCGTGGAGGCGCTGATTGCCTATGGCGTCGGTCGCGTCGTCATCAGCGTGACCGATCCGGATCCGCGCGTCTCGGGCAGGGGCATTGCCATGCTGCGCGATGCCGGGATCGAGGTCGAGTCCGGAATTCTTGAAGATGAAGGTAAGCGTTCGCTTGCCGCCTACCTCACGCGGCAGACAAAGAACCGGCCGTACGTGACTCTCAAGCTTGCGGTTTCTGCCGACGGTATGATCGGGAAAAAGGGCGAAGGGCAGATTGCAATTACCGGGCCTGCCGCACGCGCCGAGGTGCAGAAGCTGCGCGCTGAAACCGATGCGATACTGGTTGGGATCGGTACTGCGATTGCTGATGATCCCTTGCTGACAGTTCGCACCCCAGGCCTTGAGACCCGCTCGCCGATCCGGGTCGTGCTCGACGAAGATCTCTCTTTGCCGCTCGATAGCAAGCTGGTTGCGACCGCCAAGCAGGTGCCGTTGATCGTCGTTGCAACCGAGCCGCCCCGCTTCGACGAAAGCGAGGACGCGGCCTTTCTTGCGCGCCGTGCCGCGCTCGATCGGGCGGGCGTCGAAGTCGTCCAGTGCAATCCCTACCGCCTGGACGAGCTGCTGCCTGCGCTCGCCTCACGCGGCATTTCCTCGCTTGTTGTCGAAGGTGGTGCGCGGACGGCAAGGCTCTTCCTTGACGCCGGATACGTCGACCGGATTCTGCTCTATCAAGGCCCTGCGGTGATCGGGCAGGGCGGTATTGAATCGCCGGTGACGAAGACCGATATGCCATCGGGTTTCCTGCGCAAGGGCACCTTCATGTTTGGCGACGACCGCCTGGACGAATACGAAAGAGAGCTTTGATGTTTACCGGAATTGTCACCGACATCGGCACGATAGAGTCCGTTTCCCCGTTGAAGGAAGGCATCAAGCTGCGTGTCGCCACTGCCTATGATCCGGCGACCATCGACATGGGCGCCTCGATCTCGCACGGCGGCATCTGCCTGACGGTGACCGGCCTGCCGAGCGACGGCAGCAACGGCCGCTGGTTCGAGGTCGAAGCCTGGGAAGAGGCTCTGCGTCTGACGACAATCGGAACGTGGAAGGAAGGTAGCCGCATCAATCTCGAGCGTTCGCTGAAGATCGGTGACGAACTCGGCGGTCACATCGTTTCCGGTCACGTCGACGGCAAGGCAGAGATTCTCTCTGTGACCGAAGAGGGTGACGCTACACGCTTTCGCCTGCGCGCGCCTGAACATCTCGCCAAGTTCGTTGCACCCAAGGGCTCTATCGCCCTGGACGGCACGTCGCTCACGGTCAATGCGGTCGACGGCACGGATTTCGACGTCCTGCTGATCCGTCACACGCTTGAGGTCACGACCTGGGGCGAGCGCAAGGCAGGCGACTTCGTCAATTTCGAAGTCGATACCATGGCGCGCTATGCCGCTAGGCTGGCGGAGTTCCCGACCGCGCAAGCAGAATGACGTCTCCATTGTAGTTGCATCGCTGGACTTCGCGGAAGCCGAGCTTGCGCGCTAGGCGTAGCGAGCGGTCGTTCTCGGGGTGGATGATGCAGGTCATCGGTTTGGAGGGGAAGCGTTCTTCCGCCCAGGCAATCAGCGCCGTCAGCGCTTCGCTGGCGTAGCCGCGTCCTTGCGCGAAGGGCATCAGACCCCAGCCGGTTTCCAGGGTGCCTTCCGTGGAGAGCGGATGCATGTCCCGCTTCATGTCGAGAAAGCCTGCTTCCCCGATGAAGCGCCCTGACTGCTTTTCCTCGATCGCCAGAAACCCGAAGCCCAAGTAATACCACATGCCCGCAACGCGCAGCATGCGTGCCCAGGTTTGCTCACGGGTAGAGGGCACACCACTGATGAAGCGCACCACCGCTTGATCGCTCCACATCGTCGCATAGTCCGAAAAATCATCAACAGTGTGCGGTCGCAGCAATAGCCGCGCGGTCTCGATGGCCGGAATACTTGTCATTTCGAAGTGCTCTCTCGGATGGAAGTCATGCGCCGGGCTCACCATCCCAGTAGTCCAACTTACCGCTCTCGCTGCCGATAACGCGAAAGCGGTTCGCTTGTCCCCCGTCGCGATTGGTCTTGGCAAGAAATTTGCCGGAATCCGGATATTCTACGATTTCGGTCTTCGCCATTGTCGAGATGCCGAGGTAGATAAGAGGCGTCGAACCGGTGTTGATTATCTGGTGAGCTGTCTCTTGTCCTCCGGCGGGCGCACCGAGTGTGTCACCCTTCCGGATAGGGTAGCGGTCACGGCCGAAGCGATACTCGCCGGTGCCCTCAATAATGAAAAACAGCTCATCCTCCACGTGATGGTTGTGGAACGGACAGCTGGATTTGCCGGGCGGAACTTCGTTGTAGCTTATGCCGAGACCTGCGAGACCGAGAAGCGAGCCAAACGAGGCATCCGCGCTTTCATACAGATCTCCCTGCTTCCAGTGTTCAAGCTCCACATCGGCGATGTTGATCACGGGCTTCGATACGGTGGACATTGTCTCCCTCCTGTTTCCGGAGAAGAGGCACCATCCCGCGAGAAAATACAACCGCAAAGCATCGTAAGGGCGACAGGCTTCCGCTGTCGCCCTTGCTTTCATCGATAGTAGACGGTGATACCGCCATCCGCGGCCTGGTCGGCATTGACGATGTTACCCAACAGGACGCCTCTGGCGTTGAGTTGATGCACAAGAGGCTTGTTGACGGCAATAGCGGCACGGATCATCTGGATGTCGTTTACGCTGCGCGCGGCGAAGGACTTGGGGTCCCCGATATTTCCCGAGCCGCCGTGATCGTACACCTGCCGAACATCGAGATTGCGGCCGCTGAAGCTGCGCAGCGTTCGTTCGATGCCCGAAGGGGTGTTCATATCCAGACTTTCCGCACGGCTGGCGTCTGCGAAGGCAAGAGTAGCGACTGCGGAGGCGATGGCGGCAACGCGATTCATGGGAGTATCCTTTCATCTGCTCTGACGATCGGCCGTGGATCGTCAGCGTTACACAGATGAAATTGGTGTCCAGATCATCCGCCTTCAACCAATAAGTATCTGGAATTTAGTTACAAATTGTTCATGCGGATCGCCCTTCATTTGCCATCTTCGAGGCGCCGGGGCCGCCTTCGGCGCAAGGCGATGCAAGGATTGTCAACCATGCCTCTGCCGTGATTCTTGGATTTCGCGTCCAAACCGAGTTCGGAATTTGCTTGCCATTCGGGTCGCGGCGTGTTTTGACCGCGGCCTGCCGATTGGCGAAGTCCTCTAGCTACCGAAGGTGAAGCATGGCGCGAGAAACCGCTCCCCACATTCTGATCGTTGAAGCACGCTTCTACGACGACATGGCCGATGCCTTGCTTGAAGGCGCGACCTTCGCCTTGAAAGAGGCCGGCGCGACCTATGAGGTCGTCACCGTTCCCGGCGCTCTCGAGATTCCAGCGGCGATTGCCATGGCGCTCGACGGAGCGGATAATGATGGTACGCAGTATGACGGGTATGTCGCCCTTGGCATGGTCATCCGCGGCGAGACCTACCATTTCGATATCGTGTCGAATGAATCCTCGCGCGCGCTGATGGATTTGGCCGTGAGCGAATCCCTTGCCATTGGCAATGGCATTCTGACTGTTGAGAATGACGATCAGGCTTGGGCTCGCGCCCGCCGTTCAGACAAGGACAAGGGCGGATTTGCCGCCCGCGCAGCTCTCACGATGATCGAGCTGAAGAAAAAGTTGGGTGCATAACGAATGAACAACGAGAACTCGGAGCGTCCCGTCAAGACCGCAAACCAGCGAGGTGCTGCGCGCCTGGCTGCCGTTCAGGCGCTCTACCAGATGGATATTGGCGGTACCGGCGTCCTGGAAATCGTCGCCGAGTATGAGGCGCATCGCCTCGGTCAGGAACTCGACGGCGAGACCTATCTGAAGGCCGACCCCTCCTGGTTCCGCTCCATCGTCTCCGGCGTCGTACGAGAACAGCGTCGACTTGATCCGCTGATCGCCTCCGCTTTGCAGGACGACTGGGCGCTGTCGCGTCTCGATAGCACGGTCCGCGCAATCCTGCGTGCCGGCGTGTTCGAGATCCTCGATCGTAAGGATGTTCCCGTCGCGGTCATCGTGACGGAATATGTCGAGATTGCCCAGGCCTTCTTTAGCGAAGATGAGCCGAAGCTCGTCAATGCAGTGCTTGACCGCATCGCGAAGCAGGTTCGCGGCGAAGCCAAGAAGTAGCGTTTTGCCGGGGCCGTGGCCCCGACCTCCAGAAACTCCCGGTTCCCATTGTGCTGCAAGGGCTTTTGGCGTTTGCGGGCTTGACGCGCCGTTTTCCTCCACGCAATCTCCGCGCGGCGTTGCAGCATTTCTGTGGGAGGAAATCGAGTCGGCGTATTCGCAGCCGGAGAGGGAGTGAGCTCCGGCTCTTTTGGAGGAAAGAGCGAAATGAGCATTCTTTTATGGGTAATAGCATGCGGTCTGCTCTCGGTGGTCTATGCCATCTGGGCAACCCGGTCGGTGCTTGCCGCCGATCAGGGCAACAAGCGTATGCAGGAAATTGCAGGCTATATTCGTGAAGGTGCGCAGGCGTATCTGACGCGCCAGTACAAGACTATCGCAATCGTCGGCATCGTCGTTTTCATTGCAGCCTGGCTGCTGCTCTCCGGCACGGCTGCAATCGGGTTCCTCATCGGCGCGGTTCTCTCCGGCGCCGCCGGCTTCATCGGCATGCACGTCTCGGTGCGCGCCAACGTCCGCACGGCGCAGGCAGCATCTCAAAGCCTGGCGGCCGGCCTTGAAATCGCATTCAAGTCGGGTGCCATCACCGGGCTTCTGGTGGCCGGTCTCGCGCTTCTTGGCGTGTCGATCTACTACTACGTTCTGACTGTCGTGCTTGGGCACGAAGGCAGCTCTCGCGAGGTAGTCGATTCACTCGTCGCGCTTGGCTTTGGTGCGTCGCTGATTTCGATCTTCGCCCGTCTGGGCGGCGGCATCTTCACCAAAGGCGCCGACGTCGGCGGTGACCTCGTCGGTAAGGTCGAAGCGGGCATCCCGGAAGATGATCCGCGCAACCCCGCCACGATCGCCGATAACGTCGGCGACAATGTCGGCGATTGCGCCGGTATGGCCGCAGACCTTTTCGAAACCTATGTCGTGTCCGTCGTCGCAACGATGGTTCTCGCCGCGATCTTCTTCGCCGGGGCGCCCATTCTTCAATCGGCGATGCTCTATCCGCTTGCGATCTGCGGCGCGTGCATCATCACCTCGATCATTGGCACATTCTTCGTCAAGCTCGGCAGCAACGGTTCGATCATGGGCGCGCTCTACAAGGGCCTGAT
Organism: Rhizobium sp. BK538; assembly: GCF_014197575.1. Taxonomy (NCBI): domain Bacteria; kingdom Pseudomonadati; phylum Pseudomonadota; class Alphaproteobacteria; order Hyphomicrobiales; family Rhizobiaceae; genus Rhizobium; species Rhizobium sp. BK538. The sequence continues at coordinate 157,702 of NZ_JACIFT010000014.1, read as the reverse complement.
CGTCACGGGTCTGCTCTCGATCATTGGTCTTGGTGCCGCCACGTCGCTTACGATCGGCTGGGGCTCAGTCGGCACCGTCGGCGGCGCAGAGGTGACCGGAACCAATCTTTTCGCCTGTGGATTGATCGGCCTCATCGTTACGGCACTGATCGTCGTCATTACCGAATACTACACCGGCACCAACAAGCGACCGGTCAATTCGATCGCCCAGGCGTCAGTGACCGGCCACGGCACGAACGTCATCCAGGGACTTGCCGTCTCGCTGGAATCGACGGCGCTACCCGCCATCGTCATCGTCGGCGGCATCCTGGCGACCTACCAGTTCGGCGGCCTGTTCGGCATAGGCATCGCGGTCACCACCATGCTCGGCCTTGCGGGCATAATTGTCGCGCTCGATGCCTTCGGTCCGGTCACCGACAATGCCGGCGGCATCGCCGAAATGGCGCATCTGCCGCCGGAGGTGCGCAAGTCGACCGATGCGCTCGACGCGGTCGGCAACACGACGAAGGCCGTGACGAAGGGTTACGCGATCGGTTCCGCTGGTCTCGGTGCACTGGTCCTCTTCGCCGCCTATGCCAACGACCTGCAATATTTCGCCGCCAATCCCAGCCAGTATCCGTACTTCAACGGCGTCGGCGAAATTTCCTTCAGCCTGTCTAACCCCTATGTCGTTGCCGGCCTAATCTTCGGCGGCCTCATCCCATACCTGTTCGGTGGCATCGCGATGACCGCAGTGGGTCGTGCGGCCGGCTCGATCGTCGAGGAAGTGCGCAGGCAATTCCGCGAAAAACCGGGCATCATGGAAGGCACTGAACGGCCAGACTACGGCCGGGCCGTGGACCTGCTCACTAAGGCAGCGATCCGCGAGATGGTCATCCCATCGCTGCTGCCGGTGCTGGCGCCGATCGTCGTCTATTTCGGCATCCTGCTCATTTCCGGCGGCGACAAGGCATCGGCTTTCGCGGCGCTGGGCGCATCGCTGCTTGGCGTGATCGTTAACGGCCTGTTCGTCGCGATCTCGATGACCTCGGGCGGTGGCGCTTGGGACAACGCCAAAAAGAGCTTCGAGGACGGTTTCGTCGACAAGGACGGCGTTCGCCACATGAAGGGATCGGATGCCCACAAGGCTTCGGTGACCGGTGACACGGTCGGCGATCCCTACAAGGACACGGCGGGTCCGGCCGTCAATCCGGCGATCAAGATCACCAACATCGTCGCGCTTCTGCTTCTTGCCGTTCTGGCCCGAGGTTAACCGCGAACGAACACTAAAAAACCCGCCGGAGCGATCCGGCGGGTTTTTCTTTGGGAGTTCGATCCCCGTTAGCGCAAGCTGGCCGGATTCTGCGGGGACGCCGGCTGCGAGGTGCCGCCACCGAAGAGGCCCTTGGCAGCGTTCGCGGCGCTGCCGCCGGACAGGAGTTGCTGCAGGAAGGTGAAGTCCTTGCCGCCTGTCGGGGTGACGCGGGTAATCGTATCGAAAACCTTGCCGTCCTTGAGGGTGTAGTTCGCGCGACGCGTAACGATGCCGTCCTTGTCGAAATAGATCGCCAAAACGCTCTGGTCGACGACTTTCAGCTTCTGGAAGGCCATGGAGCGCTCGCGGCGCTGTGAGATGTAATAGAAGACTTCGCCATCGAACGTCGCCGTCGTTGACGGCGTGCCCAGGGATAGGAGAACCTGCTCGCGGCTCGATCCTTCCGGGACGAGATTCAGAGACTGCTCGTCGGCGACATACCCGCCATTAAGGACGGTTCCTGTCTGGCAGCCCGAAAGTCCGGCGGAGGCGATCATGATGGCAATGGCGGCATTGCTGAGGAATTTCTTGTCAGACTTGAAATACCGTTTCGTCAACGACATCTACTCCCTAAATTATGAATGGCAGCCACCGGCCTCAGATCGCTGATGCAAAACCATTGTGGCCATTCCGGGGTCAGACGTCCCGTTGGCTCGTGCGGACAGATGGGGTGCTGTCCCGAAAGTGGCCACCTTCGGCATTGCAATTCGCGCCTGCTTCGGTAAACCAGCTTTCGAAATCATGCAACAAGGCCGGACGCCGCTTGGCGTCAAGAATGAGGCCTTTCCGGACAAAACAATGATCTTCGGGCTCTTTGGCAAGAAAAACAACAATCAGGCAATCGTTGATCGGCAATATCAGGCATTAACGTCGGCCGCGCGGATGCCGGAACTCTATGAGCGCCTGAATGTGCCGGATACGGTCATGGGGCGCTTCGAAATGCTCTCCGCGGTGATGATCCTCTTCTTCCGGCGCACACGAACGTCTGAGACGAGCGGCCAGGAAATCGCGCAGGAAATCGTCGATGCCTTTTTCCAGGACATCGACTACTCCATTCGTGAACTGGGGATCGGCGACAACAGCGTGCCGAAACGCATGAAGAAGCTGGCGGGCATGTTCTATGGCCGCCTCGAGGCTTACTCCAAGGCGATGGACACCAGGGATGCCGAAGGGCTTGCCGCTGCGCTTGTCCGAAACATCCATCCCAAGACGACCGAGCCGGTCGATATGCGCGGTCTCGCGGGCTGGATGTTCGAGGCCGAGGACCATCTTTTGTCTCAGTCGGAAGACGTCATCGCGACAGGCTCGGCGACGCTCCCGAAGGTTGCCTGAGGAGAAGACGATGAAGAACAAGAGAGATGACGTGCCATTCTCTTACCTCGTAAATGTCGGTCATATATCGGCCAATCCTGTCGAGGTGCATCTGGAGGCCGACAAGCGGGAATTGGCGGCGCTCGCCGAGCGTTGGAATGTCCTTTCTGTGGACAGCCTCAAAGCCGAACTTCAGATCGCTCGGTGGAAGCGCGACGGCATCCGCATGAAGGGCAGGGTCCAGGCAAATATTGTCCAATCCTGCGTCGTTACCCTCGATCCGGTTCCATCCGCCATCGATGAGACCTTCGAGCAGATCTTCGTGCCTGAAAATTCGAAGCTTGCGCGTCGGCCAGCCAATGATGCCGGTGAGATGGTGCTCGATCCTGACGGTCCGGACCTTCCCGAGAGCTTTACCGGCGATACAATCGATGCCGGTGAGGTCGTGACGGAATTCGCGGCTCTTGCGATAGATCCTTATCCCCGCAAGGCAGGTGTCGAGTTCGGCGGTCACGTAGAAGACACTGGAGAGAATGATAAAAAGCCGTCCGCCTTCGCCGTGTTGAAGGATTGGAAAAAGGACTGAACGCCGTTGGGGATTTGACACAATTCAGTTGTAAGCGACGGGAAAACCGGTATTTTGGCCGAAATTTCGCCCGCCGGAGGCGAAAAATAAGGATCAGGGACGCGTGATCAGAATTTCTATCGACCTCATGGGTGGCGACCATGGTCCCCAGGTTGTCATCCCCGGCGCCGCCAAGGCACTGGAAAGACATCCCGATATTTCCTTCGTGATGTATGGTTTGAAGGAACAGTGCGAGCCGGTTCTCGACAGGTTTCCGAAGCTTAAGGAAAAGACTGTCTTCCACGATTGCGAACTGGCCGTCCGTATGGACGAGAAGCCGAGTCAGGCGCTTCGCCGCGGTCGTTATGTCTCCACCATGTGGCGGACGATCGAGGCGGTGAAGACGAAGGAGGCCGACGTTGCCGTGTCGGCCGGCAATACCGGCGCCCTCATGGCGATGGCCAAGTTCTGTCTGCGCACGATGGCCAATATCGAGCGGCCGGCGATCGCCGCCATCTGGCCGACGCTGAAGGGCGAAAGCATCGTTCTCGACGTCGGCGCGACGATCGGCGCGGATTCGCAGCAGTTGATGGATTTCGCCCTCATGGGTGGGGCAATGGCCCGCGCGCTGTTTGAGATCGAACGTCCGACGATCGGCTTGCTGAACGTCGGTGTCGAAGAGATCAAGGGGCAGGAAGAGGTGAAGGAGGCGGGGCGGCTGCTCCGCGAGGCGAACATCGACTCGCTCGAGTACTATGGCTTCGTCGAAGGAAACGATCTCGGCAAGGGGACCGTCGACGTCGTCGTGACCGAAGGCTTCTCCGGCAACATCGCGCTGAAGGCGGCCGAAGGCACGGCGCGCCAGATCGGCGAGTATCTGCGCGCCGCAATGTCGCGCACGCTGCTTGCCAAGATCGGCTACTTCTTCGCCAAAGGCGCGTTCGACATGCTGCGCGAAAAGATGGATCCGAGCCGGGTTAACGGCGGCGTCTTCCTTGGCCTCAACGGCGTCGTCATCAAGAGCCACGGCGGCGCCAGCGCCGAGGGCATCGCTGCAGCCATCGAGGTCGGCTACGACATGGCCAAGAATGGCCTCAATCAGAAAATAGAAAACGATCTTCAAAAGTATCATGCCAAGCGGCTGCCCCCGATCGGGCCGGAAGCCGCATGAGCGACGAGGTTTAAGCAATATGATCCGTTCAGTTGTTCGCGGGTTCGGAGCCGCACTTCCGAAACGCGTTATGACCAATCGCGACATGGAAGATGTCGTGGACACATCAGACGAATGGATTGTCCAGCGCACTGGCATTCGCCAGCGCTACATTGCCGGCGAGGGCGAGACGACTTCGTCGCTCGGCGAAGCGGCAGCGCGCGCAGCGCTCGACCGGGCTGGTCTGACCCCGGCCGACATCGATGTCATCATCTGTGCCACCTCAACGCCCGATAACACCTTTCCGGCGACTGCCGTCAATATCCAGAACCGACTGGGCATGCACCATGGCTTTGCCTTCGACGTGCAGGCCGTGTGCACGGGCTTCGTCTACGCAGTGACGACCGCCGACGCCTATATCAGGGGCGGTCTCGCCAAGCGTGTGCTGGTGATCGGCGCCGAGACCTTCTCGCGCATTCTCGACTGGAACGATCGCACGACCTGCGTCCTCTTCGGCGACGGCGCCGGCGCAATCGTGCTGGAAGCTGCGGAAGGCGAGGGCACGACGGTCGATCGCGGCGTGCTGACGGCGCATCTGCGTTCCGACGGCTCCCACAAGGAAAAGCTCTACGTGGATGGTGGCCCCTCGACGACTGGCACAGTTGGCAAGCTTCGCATGGAAGGCCGCGAAGTCTTCAAATATGCGGTCGGCATGATCACCGACGTCATTCAGGCTGCCTTCGACGCGACAGGGACGACTGCTGACGATCTCGACTGGCTCGTGCCGCACCAGGCCAATCGTCGCATCATCGATGGTTCCGCCAAGAAGTTGCATATTGCTCCAGAGAAAGTAGTCGTTACGGTTGATCTTCACGGCAACACCTCTGCCGCCTCGATTCCGCTCGCGCTGGCGACGGCTGCCGGCGATGGCCGCATCAAGGAAGGCGATCTGGTGATGCTGGAAGCGATGGGCGGCGGCTTTACCTGGGGCGCCGCACTCCTGCGCTGGTAACCCGAAAATCCAAAAAACTACCGACGAACAAGAGCTTGACCGTGAGGCGCAAGACAAATACTCTTTATTCGCTTTCATAATATAATTGGCAAATGGGCGGGGAAACCATGACCGGAAAGACAGTGACGCGAGCAGACCTGGCGGAATCGGTTTTTCGCAAGGTCGGTCTTTCGAGAACCGAATCTGCTGAGCTCGTGGAAACTGTCATCGACGAGATTTGTAACGCGATTGTTCGCGGCGAAACTGTCAAGCTTTCGTCTTTTGCGACCTTCCAGGTGCGCGACAAAAATGAGCGCATCGGACGTAACCCCAAGACCGGCGAGGAAGTGCCGATCTCTCCCCGCCGCGTCATGACCTTCAAGGCGTCGAATGTCTTGAAGACGCGGATTCTCAAGGCGCATACCCTGCGCAAGACCAAGCAGAAGACCGCCAATCCGGCCTCCTGATCGGACCCAAAAAGAGAGAATCGTTCTCTCGTTTGCCGACAACAACTATAATCTTCCCTGAACGATCTGTGCGGTATTCAAGACGTGACTTGAATTCACGGCGTCAAACCGTTGAAATATGATGAGTCGCGGCTCGGTTCTGGCGTTCATGAGATACAGCCGCGTCTTATCAGCCGAACAGACGCGCGGCACGCCCCGAGACCGCGTAGGGAGTAAGGATGTTGGATAAGAGCCCCGATGCGTTCCGCACCATCAGCGAGGTGGCGGACGACCTAGACCTTCCACAGCATGTCCTGCGCTTCTGGGAAACGCGGTTTCCGCAGATCAAGCCGATGAAGCGCGGCGGCGGCCGACGTTACTACAGGCCCGAGGATGTCGATCTCCTGAAGGGCATCCGGCACCTGCTCTATGATCACGGCTATACCATCAAGGGCGTGCAGAAGCTCTTGAAGACCAATGGCAACAAGTTCGTCATAGCGATCGGACATGGCGACCTTGCCAGCGTTCAGGCATTGACGGGCGGCCAGCAGGAGGGCGCCGACGCCGCCGAACCGCGGGTCGGGATGTCCGAGGAGGATCAGCTCGTCGGCCGCGCGAAACCACCGATCACCCGCCGGTTTTTTAATTTTGGCGGTGGCGATGAAGAATCTCCCGAAGTTTCGATCGGCAAGTCGAGCGTCGGTAAGGAGGATCGGGCTCTGCTCCAGGAAGCACTCTACGATCTCCTCGAATGCAAGCGCTTGCTGGACCAGGTTCGCTGAGCGCCAGGTGCCTTTGGCTTAGTGAGTGAAACGTCGCCCGCTCTTCGGGCGCAGCCTCTGCCGGGTTCACAGCAGTTGGCCGAGTTCAATATCAGTCAGTACCAGGGAAACTTTCGTGACCGCCTCTCATTCCGTTCCCGGCAAATTCTACGACGCCTTCCTGTTCGATATGGACGGCACGCTCTTGAATTCCATTGCGGTGGTCGAACGCGTCTGGAGCGAATGGGCGATCCGGTATGGCTTCGAGCCGGAGGTCTTCCTCAAGACGATCCACGGCATTCGCGCGTCCGACGTCATTCGGCAACTGGCGCTGCCAGGCGTAGATCCGGAGTATGAGGCAAGGCAATTGCTGAAGGAGGAGATGGAAGATGTCGGGGGCATCGTCGCGATTCCCGGCGCTATCGATTTCCTGAACGGTATTCCGCCGGAAAAGTGGGCGATCGTAACGTCGGCACCGATCGAACTCGCCAGGCGCCGCATGGCAGCGGCTGGCATTCCCACACCGGTAGCAATGGTAAGCGGTGAAGAAGTGGCGGCCGGCAAACCGAGCCCGGAATGCTACCTGCTGGGCGCCAAACGCCTCGGAGTCGATCCGACAAAATGCCTGGTGTTCGAAGATGCCGTTGCCGGTATTCTCGCAGGCGAAGCGGCGGGGGCAGATGTGACGGTCATTACACAAACGCATACGACGCCGTTCGCAACGCCGCACTTTTCGATCCCCGATTATCGGGGTTGGCGTGTCGACAGCGGCCCCGACGGCCGCGTTGCGTTGGTCAAATAGCTGCTGCTAGTGCTTGCGCTGTTGCTGCGCCTGCTTCTTCATGCGCTCGAAGGCAGCAAGCATCTTTGCCTTGACCGAACCCAGTGTTCCCAGTTCGTGGCCGCAGGTGAAGCAGATAAGTATATCGCTGTCGAGCGGCTCGGGTCGCTCGAACTTCATTCGGGTGTTCCTGCATTTCGGGCAGGGGATCTCGATCTGCATGTTCTTATCCAAGTCTAGCGTTTCGCAGGTCTCTTAATCGGGTAGGGCGGATCGAGCAAGCCTTTTGAGCTACCCCAATAGCGGCAGTTTCCTGCGGTTCGCAGGCGAAGGCAAAACTATCGACAAGCGAAGAAAGTCGAGTAGCCTCCGACCACGGATATTCCCGCATATCGCAGGTTAGGTCGAAGCAGGTTCGTGTTATGGCCCGGGGAACTCCTCCAGCCAGAAAAAAGCTGCTGTGGAGTCATATATCCAACACCGACGTTTTCCGAACACACCACACTGAGGCCCGCAGCTCTGGCTTGAGCCGATCTCTGGCGGAAGCCATCGTGGCTGATGGTTCTTCGAGCTGCTTGGTACAGGCTATGTTGCCGGGCCAACGCTTTCAACGTGCCATTTGCGGCGAGGGGAGATAGGCCACGGCTCGTCCTGTAGGAATTGATGAGAGCCAGCGTCTGGGTGCCAAAATCGCCTATCATCGTTGGCTGCTGTGCCGCACTTATGCATGCCGAACTCAGAACCACAATTGCTATTGTTTTTAGGGTTTTCATGGTCGGATTTCCCCATCTTGGCAACGATTCGCCTTTGGCTGGTCTGCCACGGAGCAGACACAAAGCAAGCGGTCTTGGCAACCGAGGTGCGCCACGGGACTGTTATATCGCGCGGACGGCCCGGCTGTGTTTTGCCGCAGAGGGCGCCGAGCGCTTGAGATTCCATAGGTTCGGTAAAAAAGTCGAGCCACATTGGGTTGTTACAGGTCTGTTCGCCGTGGCGCTCGAGGTGCCAAGCGTCGTTGGTGACAATCCGGGCGAAACACAAGGAAATTAGGTCAGAAACGGGTCCTCCGTGGGATCGGCCCATGACCGGCGGATTGCTACCGTCGATCCCTCGATGTTGCTGATATGCCAATATCAATCGCGCGTCTGGTCGCGAAGTGTCCACATCTTTCGTCGTTTAAGGTGAGTTTTGCTGTTTACATTTGTTGTTCACATTTGCTCAAATCAGATTTGAGCTTTGAAGCCCTTCTCACGCTCGACGTTACGATGCGCGAGCTAGCAATCATCGGCGCTGATAAGAACAGCGCCGAGTGTTCCATCGGCTTCTGACTACTGAAGAAAAGGGGAGTGTGCATGGCAGACTTATCAGTCTACATCGGTTGGGATTCACGCGAAGATATCGCCTATGAAGTTGCGAAGGAATCGCTGCTCGAACATGCCTCGATCGAGGTCGATGTACACCCAATCAAGCTGCAGGATCTAATCGACCGTGGTGTCTACACCCGCGCGGTCGATCCGCTGGCATCAACGGAATTTACCTATTCCCGCTTCTTCACGCCATGGCTTGCCGATTACAAGGGCTGGGCTTTGTTTTGCGATTGCGATTTCCTGTTCTTTGGCGACGTCGCTGACCTGCTGCAGTATCGCAATGAAGACCAGGCCGTTGCCTGCGTCCATCATGATTACACGCCGAAGGAAGGCGTAAAGATGGATGGCAAGATCCAGACAACTTATCCGCGGAAGAACTGGTCGTCGTTCATGCTCTTCAATTGCGGCCATCCCTCCACCCGCAACCTGACGCCGGAACGCATCAACGCCGAAACCGGCGCGTTTCTTCATCGTCTCCAATGGGCCGATGACAGCGAGATCGGAGAAATTCCGGAAGAGTGGAACTGGCTGGAAGGCTGGAGCTCAAAGCCGTCCGCCGGCTATCCGAAGGGCGTTCACTACACCAACGGCGGCCCTTGGTTCAAGAACTGGCAGGATGTCGAGTATGCTCAAAAGTGGCTCGACAAGGCGCTCGCGATCGATCCGCAGTTCGCTCCGGTGTGACGCTTGAATCTCGGCTTTTTCGTCAAGCTTCGTTCATTGGATCGGCGCGGGAGTCGCGGTGCTTGTGGGCTTCCGTATCGCCCGAGGCGCCATATAGGGACGAACAGTGTGGTGAAAGGATAACGGTGCCTTTTGGCGTCTATGTGGGAGCGCCGGGGCGCCTGGTGAAAACTGGGACAGGCGAAGAAGTGAAACGGAGAACGGCGATCGCGCAACTGCCTCCACGCGTTCCTTTAGCACGACAACACAAACATGGTTTGAACGATGAGCAGATCTGGCGCTAGCGATCTTGAAACGATGAACGCGACTCCTCCAGTGGAAATCAACACGGAGGACTGGAGATCGTTTTTTCTCGGCTACAGCGATATCGTCTTAGTGGCAAATAGCGACGAGGTCGACATCGACGAGCTTGCGTCGCGCTTTCCTGAGACGACGCTCTTCATCTTCTTCAACAAGGTCTACAAGGTCCTGAGCAAACCGTTTACGCGCAATGCCCTTTTGGTGTCGCGAAGCGGAGCTCTGGGAGCCAACCTTGTCAAAAGCGGCAAAGTATCCAAGGTTCTCCAGTACTTTGATAAAAGTAGCTTCCTTGGGATCATCAATCTGACCATCGGTGACAGCGAAAAGTTCAGCCCAGCTTCCGCATTTGGTGATGTGAAAGTCAGGCATCTGGATCTGACGGATGTGTTCGCTCCGTTTTATCCAACTGCAAGTCTGCCAACCACGGGATTTGCATTGTGCTTTTGGCTCGCCAATCTCCAACTGGGAGTAACGGTCACTCTGGCCGGCTTTTCGTCCAAGCGAAGCGAGCGCTATCAGGTTCTTGACGTTCATGACTGGACGTTCGAACAAGTGGTCTTGCGACTAATGTATCGGCGCGGGAAGATCGACATTATTGGCCGCGAGCGAACCAATTCCTATGCAGAGCTTTCCGCACACTTTCCAGAATACTCTCCTGCCGAGATCGCTTTCACGGCAAACGAGGTGCTGGCGGAGCGTCTCGTGAATTTGAGCTCATTCGTTGACAAGCTGATGCATGTGACGAGATTCCTCCGTTTCGTTGAAAGAACCTACAAGCGGCTAAAGCCAAAGACGCGCAAGGAACGGCGATGGGAGGCGATGGAACAAAAATAGGATCCATCGCGTCTCACCGGAATTGGGCTCGCTGCACTTCGGCATATCAATCATCGACGGCGCGCCACGGAAGCTGTTCACAAGTGAAACTATCCATCAAGGGATCTCAACCGGGAACACTGGCAGCCCTTACGTCCGTCTGCACATTCGGTTGATTGGCTGGCTTTGTGAAAACCACCAGGTGGCGCGCTGCTGAGCGCTGCCATGTTGCGAACGGCATCTCCAATTGGCCCAGTCGGCGTCGTTGACTTCGGATGAGAATGGAAGCGAGCTGCCCGTCGGATCTCCCCGGGATTTTCTGTGTTGAAGCGCGCTTATTCCTTTTTATTCACCAGTGGCGATTTTCCTCTTGCGTGTGGAATCCCAAAAGACTAACAGGATCAGGCCGTTTTGGCAGGTCGGGGCGTAGCGCAGCCCGGTAGCGCACTTGACTGGGGGTCAAGGGGTCGCTGGTTCGAGTCCAGTCGCCCCGACCATTTACTCAACCTTCGGCACCCCCAGAAGCCCGAAGGTCATCTCGCCTCCTTGATGGTACTTGTCGACGAATCAATTGTGCGGCGCCGACGCAATCGCGTTGTTCCGGCAGTATTTCCGATGCTGATGGCTGCCTGTCGAGGCTCAACGGAAATACCGCTGTCAGAAATTTGTCGTGGTAACTCGAATAATTATTAGTTTTCTGTAATATATGCCCCGCAAATGCTGGTGGATGACGCATGGCAGACCGCGAGACGAGCAAAACATGCCGGGAAGCGCTATCGGAGCCCTTTGGGGCTCTGGTTGAGAAGGCCGTGTCGTCGGGTTGGCCGGAGCACGAAGTCGCGCTGGCGCTGACCGAACTGGCCGAGACCTATGTCGTCAAGGTCAGCGCAAGGATCATCATTGAGGGCTCGCTCCAGTCGCAGCTTGCCTCGGAGCAGCTGAAGAACTGAGGCAGAACTCGCCCATCGGCAGGCTTGGCCTACGCCATTCACATAAATGTTTCCGCAAGAAATGTTCGGTTGATAAATTGCCGGCTCGCGCGCATAGTGGCCGCATCGTCGGCTATGGATGGGCGGTCGATGACAATCGCTGGTATTGATAGCCCCTGATGGGAGCTGTGGCGTCATGCTCAAATCCCCAGTTCTTCCGCGTGACCTGCCGCTTTTCTCGGACGATCTCGATCTTTTGTCCGGGGTGCTTGACGATGTCTGTAAGGACAGGGGGCTCGAGCGGAACACCTCGGCCGCCGAGACTATCGGCGCGCTTCTGATCCAGCTCTATCGACAGGGCGTCAGAGACCAGGGCAAGCTTTCGGCTCTCGCAAAGGCCTATTTGTAATTTCAGGTCTCCAAGAAAGATACTGGATTAATCGTCGTTCGCAGCGTTGAGGTTTTCCGGGCGGATGCCTTCATCGGCCCCCGTGCGCGCCCGCAATCTCACCCCTGGTCCGCCTTCGTCGTGATTGCCGCTGGCAATAAAGATAATGCCCGCCGCTTCAAGTGCTTGCTTGACGGCGAGCAATGCGTGTGGCTCCCCGTCCTGCTCGTCGCGTTCCATTGTTTCGATGGTGGCAGCGGGCAACCCGGATGCGGCTGCCAGTTGCTCGATGCTCATTCCGGTCATGGCGCGGGCACCGCGCATTTGTGTGGCTGTAATCATGAATCAAAGACTAGTGCGCCGGCGTTCGTTCGCAAGACCGACGTGTTGTAAGACGTCGTTTATGGCGCTGTTCGAGCGCAGCGCAGCCCCAGACGACGCCGAAAAGCAGGTAGACATGTCGCCAGTGGTCGATGTCGATGACGTTGCCGATTGCTGCATGCCCTAACACCCCGATCCATGCGATCATCAGATAGGGCTGCCACGGGCGATCCCTGAGGAGATTGCTGAACCCGAGATGGATCGTCCAGCAAAGCATTGTGACATAGCTGAGAAAGCCGAGCCAACCGTAGCTCGTTAGTGATTTCAGCCAGACATTGTGCTCGTCTTCCGGAAACATTGTGCCAAAGACCAGCGGACCGATTCCGAGTGGCCGTTCCATCATCATCGTGAAGCCAATGCGGTGGCGATCGAAGCGACCGAGGTGCTCGCCGTCATACTGCTGCACGAGCTGGGCGCGTGCCGAAAAGAGCGCGCTGACCTTCGGAAATTGCAATGCAACGACCAGCGATCCGATCAGTAGCATGATCGCGGCAAGCGACAGGATCAGGATCCGCAGGCGAAACGCGCCGCTGCGTTCCTTGAGCATCATGCAGAAGATCAGAAGGACAATGCCGAGAAGAAAAAGACCCCAGGCCGCACGCGAGAAGGACAAAAACACGCCAAGCGCCAGGATCAACAGTGCAAAGGCCTTGATCGGCGACGTCCTCAAGTTGCCGACGAGAATGCCGTGGACGAGGTAGAGGGATGGCGGGACCAGGAACGGGCCGAATACGTTAGGGTCCTGGAAGGCGCCCTTGGCACGATCGTAGAGCGTGAAGACCTCCGCGCCGGGGAAGGCGTGAAAGTAGCCGAGAATCCCGAGCATCGAGGTGATGACGGCGGCGAATGCCCAGGCATTGAAAATGAGCGGCAGGCGCCGATGGCTATCCTCGATAATCGCTGCATAGAGGATCGCTGTGAGCGCGAGAAAGGTTGAGACGGCGACATACATCGGTCCGGTCCCGAGATCTTTCATTTGCGTCAGCGAAAGCATGCCACCAATGTTGAAGGCAAGCAGCAGTGCCAGAAGCGGCACGGTGAAGCGCGAGATCCTAAGCCCCAGAATGAACCAGATGCAGAGAAGCGCGGCCATCCAGAGCTCATAAGGCGCCGGCTCGTCGATAACGAAGCCGGAGAGAAAGACGCCAAAGGCGACCATCGCCGAACCAAGCAGCCGCAACGTTGCTCGTTGCGGCTGGGCGACGCGCAGAGATGTCGCTTCGACCGCGCTCAATAGGCGTTTTCCGTATTGAACAACCGGAAGGGCGTGAGGAACAGGATCTTCAGATCGAGCCAGAGCGACCAGTTCTCGATGTAGTAGAGGTCGTAGGCCGTCCGGAACTTGATCTTGTCGTCGTGATCGACCTCTCCGCGCCAACCGTTGATCTGCGCCCAGCCGGTCACCCCGGGCTTCACGCGATGGCGAGCGAAATAGCCTTCCACGACGTCCCCGAAAGCACGATCCTTCGCCTGCGCAAGAATGGCGTGCGGGCGCGGGCCGACCAGTGAAAGGTCGCCCGTCAGCACGTTGAAAAGCTGCGGCAGTTCGTCGATCGAGCTCTTGCGGATAAAGCGTCCGATCGGGGTTACGCGAGGATCACCTTTGGTGACGGCGGCGCGACCGGTCGGATCGCCTTTGTCGGCATACATCGAACGAAACTTGAAGATGTTGATGATCTCGTTGTTGAAACCGTGACGCTTCTGCCTGAAGAAGACCGGCCCCTTCGAGGTCAGCTTGATGGCGACCGCTGTTGTCAGCATGATCGGCCAGAAAAGCGCCAGAGCGAGCAACGCAAAGAAGATGTCGAAGCAGCGCTTGGCGACGGAATCCCAGTCCCGGATCGGCTTGTTGAAAATATCGAGCATCGGGACGGAGCCGATGCGCGAGTAGGCGCGCGGACGAAAGCGCAGACGATTTGCATGAGCGGCGAGGCGGATATCGACGGGCAGGACCCAAAGCTTCTTCAACAGCTGCAGAATGCGTGCCTCGGCGCTGAGCGGAAGCGAAATAATCAGCATGTCAATGCGCGTGATACGGACGAACTCGACCAGTTCGGCGACCGTTCCGAGCTTCGGATAACCTGCGACCATGATCGGCGACCGTTTCTCACCGCGATCATCGAAGATGCCGCAAATCCGGATGTCATTGTCGGGCTGCTGCTCGAGGACCCGGATCAGCTCTTTGGCCGGTGCTCCACCGCCCACGATCACAGCGCGGCGCTCCATGATGCCGTTGCGCGACCAGTTGCGGATGCCGTAGGCGAACAGGAAGCGAGCTGCGAGGAGGAAGATCGCGCCAGCAACGAACCAGGCAAAATAGGCCGGCACCACGGTCGAGCCGACGTTGCCGGCGAATGCGCTTGCGCCAGCGACGATCACGAAGACCGATCCCCACACGGCAAAAACGCGTGGCAGCAGGCGCAAACGCGTGCGCAAGGCGGGGACGGAGTAAGTGTCGGCCGTCTGGAGCCCGCAGACGAGGAGGGCCGCAACAATTACGGCAGTGACGGCGCGTCCAAAGAGGGTCTCCGCCTCATTCCCCGGCCAGAGAAGGAATACGAGCAGCCCGATCAGAAATTGCGAAGCAAATTCCAACAGGCGAAACTGGCCGATGATGATAGCCGGCGAGCGGTTTCCCGCACTGAATTGCTCGGCGATCTGACGGGCATAGCTGTTGATCGGCTCCGGCTGGGCCTTTTTATCCGCGTCTTTGTTGTGCCGATTGATGTCTGAAACCTGTTTGCGTAGCGCATCGAGGTTAAATTGATCGCTCTTCTCTGCCTTGTTCATGAGGCTACCGCCGCTGGTTATCGGAACGGCATAGCAGGAAGCCCCTAAGAAACTTTTACGAAGCAACCGCAAGAGCTTGCCCGGATTGGAGCTCCAGGACGTCGTGGTACAATTTCAGGACATCATTGGCCATCACCGAGGCCGAGAAAACCGACTTCACCTGCTCCATCGGCGGCATCACGGCGTCATGCCAATCGGGGATGCGGATCGCATCCGCCATGGCGCGCGCGAGATCGTCGGAATCGTCAGGGTTGACAAGGGCCGGGCTATCTCTGCCCAATGCCTCGGGAATTCCGCCAACACGAGTTGCGATGATGGTCTTGCCGGCGCCGAGACCCTCGAGCACGATGTAAGGCATGGCTTCGGCGCGTGACGGCACGACGAGATTCTGGGACATTGCGAAGGCTTGCTGGACGCGCATTGCCGGCAGCATGCTGATCCGCTTGCCCAGGCCGCGTTCGATCATCATGTCCCGGTATCGGTCGCGGTCTGGTCCGTCGCCGACCATCACGGCCGAAAGCGGACGTCCGAGAATACGCTCCGCTTTCGCGAAGGCCTCCACAAAGAGATCGGGACCCTTAAGGTCCCGCAGCATGCCGACGTAGATGTAGTGGACTGCATCTGAACGGGTTGGGATGAGCTCGAAATCACGCTCACCGATCCCGTTGTAGATCAGCCGCGTTTCCGTCCGTGGTCGACCGACCTTCTTCGTATACGCATCGCGCTCGTATTCGCAGATGAAGACGAGGGCGTCGGTGAAGTATTCCTGCAGGCGCTCCATGCGGAGCACGAATTGCCCCATGAGCGATCTGCGGGAATAATGCAGGCTTCCGCCGTGCGCTGTATAGAGGCGGGCTACGCGATACCTGTTCACCCGCAGGGCTGAGCCGGCAAGGCGCGCGAGCACACCGCCTTTGGCGCCGTGACCGTGCAGCACATCCGGCCGCAAACTTTTGATGTTCTTGTACGTATCCCAGAGCATTCCGAGATCGGAGAGGCTGACGTGCCGCCGCATCGGCATGCGCGTCAAACCCATCGCCAGGAAGGGACGAATATCGTCGAATAGACGGTCTTCATGCTCGCCGCCCGTAGAGCTGTCGCAGAGAATGCCGACCTCGTGCCCCGCCTTGCTGTGCTCTAGCACCAGATCGCGGACATGGCGGAAGATTCCGCCAACCGGTGACCTGAAACAATGGAGAATGCGGAGCGGACGCTGTTCAGTCATCGCGGATCAGAACAGTCGTTCGCGAACATAGATGGTGTCGCCGGCTATGATCGCCGAAGAGATATTGACGCGCCCCGTGATTACTTGCCCGTTAATCTTGCGGGTCACATCGACCGCGCCCTGATTGGCGCGCGAGGTGAAGCCGCCGGCAACGGCAACGGCATTCTGCACCGTCATTCCGGGAAGGTAGGCGTATTGGCCGGACTGGCCAACTTCGCCCATAACGAAGATCGAGCGGTAGCGGTCGACGTCGATCGTGACGTCGGGATCCCGCAAGTAGCCCTGCCTGAGTTTCTGCGCGATCTGCCCCGATAGCTGCTGCAGCGTGCGCCCGCGAGCAGGGACTTGACCGACAAGCGGGAAGGCGATGTAGCCGGCCTGGTCGATCGTGTACGTGTTGGTCATGCTTGGCTGATCAAACACGGTAATGCGCAGCCGGTCGCCGCTGTCCAGCGAATAGGGCTGGATCGTCGCCTGGTTGAAGGCTTGGGGGGCGGGCTTGTAGCTATTGCAGCCGCTCAGGACCGCGGTCGTGGCGGCGAGGCTCAGAGCCATCAGGAACTTGGGCTGTGCGAAGGGCATCGCGTCTGCTCATAGGAAAACGAATTCGATCTCAGCCGTTATCAATCCGTTAGGGTTAACGGTCGGTAAAAACCGCCGATTTTTTTGACTTCGACCGGTCGATGTGCCGCCGGAGGGGCGGCGCAAACATTAACCGTTGGGTTACTATAGTGATTTACCCTCGCGGCCACGTTTGTTCTTGGAGTACAAGCATGTCCGGCGTATCGGGTAATCAGGATGTGGACATAGATCTTGGACAATTGGTCCGCGCCGTTTGGGCACGCCGGCTGAAGGTCCTGGCAATCACCGCGTTGGGGGCAGGGATCGCCTTCACGGGCGCTAAGATGATCTCCCCCAAGTACCGAAGCGAAACGCGCATCCTGATCGAGCCCCGTGCCCCAGCCTTCGCCAATGCGCAGGTAAACGATACCAATGCGGGACCATTGCTGGACGAGCTCAATATTGCGAGCCAGGTGCAGCTTCTCCAGTCCTCGGACCTCATCAAGCAGGTCATCAACGGCCAGAAGCTTTACGATTTGCCGGAGTTCGATGCGGCCGCGAATGGCTCGGCACTCACCGATATCCTGGTGGCGCTCCACCTCAAGAAAAACCCGTATGAGAATCCCCCCGAAGAGCGCGTGATCGACGCCTTCATGGAAAGGCTTCAGGTCTATCAGGTGCCGGGATCGCGCGTGATCGGCATTACCTTCACCTCGAAGGATCCGAAGCTCGCGGCGACAATCCCCAATGCAATGGCGGCGGTCTACCTTGCCACCCAGAGCGGCGCCAAGCTGGATTCGAATTCCGAGGCGACGCGCTGGCTGGAGCCGGAGATCGAAAATCTCCGCCAGAAGGTCAATGATGCCGAGCAGAAGGTGGCGGAATACCGCGCCGTGCACGGACTGCTGCCGACCAACGGCGGCTCGAATTTCGCCACACAGCAGTTGAACGACATTTCGGCAGAGCTTACCAGGGTCCGGGGAGAGCGCGCCAATGCCGAGGCGCGTGCTCAGTCCGTACGCAATGCTCTCTCCTCCGGTGAGCCATCCGATACATTACAGGACATCATGTCGTCTCAGTCGATCCAGCGGCTGAAGAGCACGGAGTCAGGTCTGCAGTCGCAGATCTCCGACCTGCAGACGTCGTTGCTCAATAACCATCCGCGACTGAAGAGCCTTCGCGCGCAGCTTTCGGACATCAAGGCACAGATTCGCCAGGAGACGCAGAAGATCCTCGCAAGCATCGAAAACGAAGCGAAGGTCTCTGCGGTTCGCCAAAAGGAACTGGAGCGGCAGGCCGACAAACTGAAGGCCAACAGCGCCCAGGCTGGGGAAGACGAGGTTGGTCTAAATGCCCTGACGCGCGAAGCCACGGCGCAGCGGCAACTCCTGGAAAGCTATCTCTCTCGTTACCGCGAGGCGGCGTCGCGCTCCGACAAGAATTCAAGCCCAGCCGACGCACGTATCGTGTCGAAGGCGATAAAACCCGTCGATCCCTATTTCCCGAAGGTTTTGCCGATCGTCATCGTCGCTGCGTTGGCAACCTTCATTATGACATCGATTGTGATCATTCTCGCCGAACTCTTCAGCGGTCGGGCACTCCGCCCCGTCGAGCCACCCGAGGAGAAGGTGGTGCGTGATGAAGCAGAGGAGCCCGAAGCGACGACTGCCGGTTCCGCCAGGCGGGTGGCTACACCGAGCCTGTTGGCTACACCCGCAGACGAGGAGCCGGTTGCCGAGCCAGTCGAGGAGGAAAGTGCCGTCGAAACGAACGAGTTCTCGATAGCATCTGTCTCGGGCTACCTTCGCGGCAGCAGAGCGCCTTTGGCCATCGCCATTTCGCCGACCGGCAATGACGGCTCGGCGGCAACCGTATCGCTTGTGCGCAAGTTAGCCGAGGATGGCTCGCGTGTCATACTAGTCGACATGACGGGCTCGGGGCTGCCGACCGACCTCATGGCCGAGGATCGCAACATGCTCGGCATAACCGATTTGCTCTGCGGGGATGCGGCCTTCGGCGATACGATCCATGGCGACAGCCGCTCCGACGCACACTTCATTCCGCAAGGTATCAGCGATCCGCGCCGGGCGATGCGCGGTGCCGATCGGCTGTCTTTGCTGTTGGACGCTCTGGTCTCGGCCTATGATCTCGTGATCGTGGAATGCGGCGCTGCCGACGTGGCCGGCGTTTCGCGCCTGACGCAGAGCAAGGACGTCGAAATCATCCTCTCCATGCCTGAGATCGTCGAGCCGGAGTTCGTGACCGCTATGACCGAGTTCGAAGCGGCCGGCTACGGGCGTGTCGTGCTGATGTCCGATAGCGACGAGCCCCTTGAAAGCCCGATCTCTCGGCATGCCGCGTGATCAAACGCCGATCATCCGGTGTATGCGCTGGACAAGCTGGTAGATCTTCTGGCGAGACTTGATGAAAGCTTTGCATCGTGTGATTGCCCGGTGAACGAGGCCGCCCACTCTGCCGCGTAACGAAAGCGGCAGAACAACGTCATAGTGCCCGGTTTCTACTGGTGCCCATGAGCGCTTATATCTTTGGTCGCCAAGGCCGAAGTCGAACAGGCCGACGCCCTTGCCATGCTGCCCGGCGATCATCTGCCAGAATAGGAATTCGCCAGGGCTCGCATCCGCCGCCAAGCTTTCATCGATTGCGCTGATTTGGCAGATGATGTGGTCGCCCTTGCGAGAAATACCAGCCAGGGCCGCGATATGACCATCGTACTCGCCCTTCAGGCGGATCGCGTGCATTTCCAGCCCCACCGTCTTGCTGTCGGGGTCGCGAATGTCGAGTGCGCCGTGCAGGAAAGCCTTGGTCTTTGAGTCTTCGAACGCATCCGGCAGTCCAAGCGCCTTGAATCGTTCGCCCTTCTGCTCGAAGAAGCGATCGAGCAGCCGATGTTGCTCATACGAAGTTCCGGTAGAAATGTAGTCGAACCCGCCGAGCGCCTCCAGACGTCTCAGCTGCGTTCGAAACTTCTTACGTCGGCCCTTTGCGCTCACTTGTTGGAGTGTCGTTTCCATGTCTGCCAGGAGCGGAAGATGGTAGGCGTGGTTCTGGTTCTGGACGATCGGCAACAGCGCTAGAGGACTGCGGCGTCCGCGCCATTCCAGCGGTATGTTCTGCAGCAACAGAAGGTCGGCGCTTCCAACCAGAGCGCGACGCAGCAACTCCGCGAATTTTCGGCGCTCGAGACCCTTGGCCAGCTCGATGAAGCGTGCTGTGAAGAGGCCCGTGTTGATGTTGCTGTGATCTGCACCGACAAATCTGGCGGTGCGGAAACCGTGAAACCTGTTTATCTCTATTGGCAGAATAAATGCGGTCTCTTCGCCAAGCCTGCCCCAGACGATCGATAGTGGGTTTCCATGGGCGTTAGTCCACGACATGCACCAGTCGTAACCTTGGTGTAGGGAATTCAGATCGTCGCGATCGAGCTCGCGCCAGAGCTCTTCCAGCGGTTCCAAGCCATCCAGGACGACGATATCGAGTTCCGTCACTGCAAGCTGCGCGGTCAGCGCCCGCAATTCGGAAATGCCCGCGTCGGATTCCCTCGAATGTTGCGCTTTATCTGGAACAGGAAGCTTCTGCGCCTGCACGGTTTTTCTCCGGTCTGACTTGCTAGCGCGGAGAATAGGGTAGCAGGGCATCCATTTCGTTTATGGGCCACGACGCACCGTGCTTTCCGTCGATCACGGTTATCCTGACGTTAACGGCTCACTGCTGCTTCGGCCCTGCCATCCATTTGATGATAACCATGGCGGGAAGAACCCACAGCAGCCCGGTCAGGAAAAAGTAGAGGAGTTGCCCCCACCATGGAGCGTTGCCGAGCGTCGCGACTGCGATCGTGTTTGCAAGCACCGCGTAGGCGAGTACGAGCACGACGATCAGGATCGTACCGATAAATTTCCGGAGGCGGACAGGCATCAGATATCTTTCGCACTGGTGTTGAACTGCCGCGACGGCATGCCGCAAAGGTTCGGGGCTTGTTTTGCATGAGCCGCTCAGGCAAATCAACTACCGGACGTAAGGAGCAGCCATGGCCATCGCGAACTTGAGCACCGAACAGCAGATATTGGGTGAGATACGCCGGCAGGAGGGCAATCGCCGGGCTGTTCGCATTTGGCTGGGCTTTGTGCTCTTGGCACTGTTCTGTCTCGTGATCGTCGGCGGCGCCACCAGACTTACGAATTCGGGCCTGTCGATCACCGAGTGGAAGCCGATCCACGGCGTGATTCCGCCTCTGAGCGCCGCGGAATGGGACGAGGAATTCAAGCTCTACCAGCGCATTCCCGAGTATCAGCAAATAAATGACGGAATGACCATCGACGAGTTCAAGGGCATTTTTTGGTGGGAGTGGGCCCACCGTCTGATTGCACGCGGCATTGGTGTCATCTTCGCGTTGCCGTTGCTCTATTTTTGGGTAACAGGAAAGGTGGAGCGACGGCTGCGCTGGCCTCTCTTCGGAATTCTGATGCTGGGTGGACTGCAGGGCGCGATCGGCTGGTGGATGGTATCGTCAGGGCTCTCCGTCCGAACCGACGTCAGCCAGTATCGGTTGGCAACGCACCTTGTCATGGCCTGTCTCATCTTCGCGTCCTGCATGTGGATCATGCGAGGGCTTTCCCCTCACTCCGATGATCCGGCGCCCACGCCGGGCTCGCATGTCTGGGCCGCTGTGATCGCCGTTTTTGCGTTTTTTCAGATCTATCTCGGTGCGCTCGTCGCTGGCCTCGATGCCGGCTTTACCTACAACACCTGGCCGTTGATGGACGGCTCCGTCGTTCCCTCCGACCTATTGATCCAGCAACCGGCCTGGATCAATTTCTTCGAGAACCCCAAGACGGTGCAGTTCCTCCATCGGCTGGGTGCCTACACCCTGTTTGCAGTGACGCTGGTCAACATGATCATTGCCCTTGCTGCAGCGCCGTCCACGACGCATGCTCGACGCGCCGTCGTTCTCTTTGTGCTAGTGATGGCTCAGGCGGCGATTGGAATCGCCACCTTGTTGTTGCAAGTCCCGCTTCATTGGGGGCTGCTGCATCAGGGCGGAGCCCTCGTGGTCCTTGGTTTCGCGATCGCGAACTGGCGGGCGTTTTACGGAGAATACCCGCACGAGACCGCGATTGCCGAGCGGGATTGAGGTGCGTCGAGCGCACTCACCAAGGCTCATTCGTCGGGCTGAACCAGCTCCGACACCTTCCTGACGACGTAGGTCGCAAGCTCGGATGCCTTGCCGTCGCCCACGTTCTTCGCCACATGCGCCACTCCGTCGGGAATGAACAAGGCCTGGCCGGCCTTGATCGTCAGGGGCTCTTTGCCTTCAAGTTGATACTCAATCACGCCGTCGAGGACATAGGCAATCTCTTCGCCTGGATGCCTGTGTTTGATTGACACCGCGCCGGGCTCAAGATCTACCCGAACCTGCACGGCTTCATGGCCAGGAATGCTTAGATCGCCTTTTACAATATCGGTGCGCTGGAGCTGTGGCTGTTGCGCGTAAGCGGGTTGCTCGGCAAGCGCGCACCCCATCAACAAAGCCGCCGCCATCATCTGTTTCATGTCCATATCGCCTCTCCCGTGCCTGCTGGCCATACCCGTTGATCACAGGTGTAATTCAACCGGAGACGTGTATCCCCGATGTGTCGACAAGGGTGGCACTTTGTAAGAGTACGTAGCAGCCTTCGTCAGCGGTCCTTAGGGGCCATCATCTGGCTATCAGCGGTAGGCATCCGGCCCGGAACATCTGCGCCGCGACAAACGCTTGCTCAGGCATGGTCGCGCTATCCAAGGTGGTTTTGACCTGCGCTCCTTCGCTACGGAGCAGGTGAGACGTCGATCTCACGAGAGCATAAAAGATCCGGCTGCGTCGCCGCAACCGGATCGTATTGCTTATTTATCGCCGAAGATCAGTCTTAGAAAAAACCGCGGCGCTGCCACCAGCCAGCTTTCTTCGGCTTGCCGTCACCTTCACTTTCCGCGGCATCGCTGCGCGTCGACTTAACCGTCGGTTCAGATGAAGAGATGTTCGACTCCCTGTTGGCGCGGACAGGCTTTGCGTCTTCGACGGCCGGCGTTGCGAGGTCTGCGGCTGCAGACTCGGCTTCAGCTTCCGCGGTCGGTGCCGCTTCCGCCGCGGCCTCTTCCACAACGGGCTCCTCGATCGGAGATGCCTTGCGGCTACGACGTGCGCGCTTCGGCTTCACGTCCTCAGTAACCGAGGCGCCTGTTTCAACAGCTGCCATCGCTGGCTGAGCTTCGACTGCTTCGTCAGCGGCAGCTTCGATCACCTCGGCGGCGGTTACCTCTGTCTCGCCATCCTCAGCACCGTCACTTGCCACTTCCGCCGCAGAAGCTTCTTGCTCGCCGCCTTCCTCGCGGTTGCGGCGGCCGCCGCGCTTGCCACGACGGCGGCGCTTGCGGCGCTGGGTCTCATCACCTTCGTCACGCGTTTCCGAGGTGGTGGCGACGCTCTGGTCGCCTTCATCCTCGTCATCGCTGCCGGTCTGGTCGCCTTCCTCAGCCTCGGCAGAGTTGCTGTCGGTGGCTACCGGCTCGCCGTTGCCGTTACGGCCCCGACGACGGCGGCGGCGCTTGCGCTTGCGGCCCTCTCCATCGCCTTCGGCGCGCTGTGCCGGACGTTCAGCGGCGGCCGGCTTGGCCTCCAGTTCCTCTTCTTCCTCCTCGTCGACTTCGACCACGATATCGTCGTCGTCATCGGGAATGGCGGCAAAGTTGAACAGGCTTTCGATCTTGACCGGGTTCTCGACCGGCTCGCCGCGGTCGATCGCAAAGTGCTGCGAGCCGACAGAGCCGTCTGCGTCGATAATGATCGCAACGCCGAAGCGGACTTCGTAGTCGACGATCGTCTGGCGCTTGTGATTGAGCAGGTACAGCGCAATATCAGGCGTCGTGCGAACCGCGATGTTGTGCGTCGTGTTCTTGAGCAGGTATTCCTCGATGCCGCGCAGGACATGCAGGGCAACCGAGGACTGCGAACGGACGTGGCCGGTGCCGCCACAATGCGAGCAGACCTGCGTCGTCGATTCGAGAACGGAAGCGCGGATGCGCTGGCGCGACATTTCGAGAAGACCGAAATGCGAGATGCGGCCGACCTGGATGCGGGCGCGGTCGTTCTTTAGGCATTCCTTCAGCTTCTTCTCGACGGCGCGGTTGTTGCGCTTCTCTTCCATGTCGATGAAGTCGATGACGATCAGGCCCGCAAGGTCACGCAGGCGAAGCTGTCGGGCGATCTCTTCGGCCGCCTCGAGGTTCGTCTGGAGCGCCGTATCTTCGATCGAATGTTCGCGGGTCGAACGGCCGGAGTTGACGTCGATCGAAACCAGCGCTTCTGTCTGGTTCATGATCAGGTAGCCGCCCGACTTCAGCGTCACCTGCGGCTGCAGCATGCGGTCGAGCTGCGCCTCGATGCCGGAGCGCGAGAAGATCGGGTGGATGTCGCGATAAGGCTGAACCACCTTGGCGTGGCTCGGCATCAGCATTTTCATGAAGTCTTTCGCTTCACGATAGCCTTCCTCGCCGGCGACGATGATCTCCCCGATATCCTTGTTGTAGAGGTCGCGGATCGAGCGCTTGATAAGTGAGCCTTCCTCATAGACGAGGCAGGGAGCGGTCGACTGCAGCGTCAGCGTGCGGACGTTCTCCCAAAGACGCATCAGATATTCGAAGTCGCGCTTGACCTCGACCTTGGTGCGATTTGCGCCCGCGGTGCGCAGGATGACGCCCATGCCCTGGGGCACTTCGAGCATGCGCGCGATTTCCTTCAGGCGCTTGCGGTCCTGCGGGTTGGTGATCTTGCGGGAAATGCCGCCGCCACGGGCGGTGTTCGGCATCAGAACCGAATAGCGGCCTGCCAGCGACAGGTAGGTGGTGAGCGCAGCACCCTTGTTGCCGCGTTCTTCCTTGGCGACCTGAACGAGCAGGATCTGGCGGCGCTTGATGACCTCCTGGATGCGATACTGCTTGCGCGGCTTGCGCTGGACGCGATCGGGAACTTCCTCCATGGCATCTTCGGCGCCGACTGATTCGATCACTTCCTCTTCGTGGTCGTGATCGTCGTCATCGTCGTCATCGCTGCGGCGGCGCGCGTCGACCTCTTCGGAGATCGAGTCCGTCTCGACCATTGCAGCCATCTCGTTGCCCGAGGAGCCTTCGTCATCGTTGTCAACAGTGGCTTCGCTGGCAGCCTCATCGCTTGCCGGCGCTTCGGCAGCCGGCGCTGCCTTCTTGCGGCTGCGGCGGGGCTTTGCCTTCTTGGCCGGTGCTTCCTCGGCAACTTCCGCAACGGCCTCGACCGTCTCGATTACGGCAGCAGTTTCTACCTCTGGCGCGGCTTCCGCTGTAGGCGCTTCGACACCGACGTCCGGCTGCTCTTGGGTGGAGAGATCGACCGGTGCCGTCTCGACATGTTCGACGTCGTCGTCGCGGCGATGCTCTTCGGCTTCGGCGCGAAGCAGGGCCTGACGATCGGCAAGCGGGATCTGATAGTAGTCGGGGTGAATTTCGGCAAAGGCCAGGAAGCCGTGCCGGTTGCCGCCGTAATCAACGAAGGCGGCCTGCAGCGAGGGTTCGACCCTCGTTACCTTTGCGAGATAGATATTGCCGCGAATCTGCTTCTTGTGCTGCGACTCGAAGTCAAATTCTTCTATGCGGTTTCCGCGAACGACAACAACGCGCGTCTCTTCCTCGTGAGACGCGTCGATAAGCATCTTGTCTGCCATGTAAGCTGTGCTCCTCGGCGCGGTCGAACGTCAGCATCCGCTTGTGTCGATGAGACAGAAGAGGTGCGGCTCGTCATTGCAGCGCCGGATAATGAAAGTCGCGATTGGTGCGGTGTGGAAGGCAGCAGCCAGACAGCAGCGGGGGAGATATTCTCCCGGGGCCTGTAGACTTCAGATAAAACCTGCTGCGACACCATCAAAGACCAAGCGAGATCGACAAAACTAAGACCTTGTTCAGGTCCGATGAGTTTGCTCTCTCTGTAAAGAGCGGTTGGTGGCTATCCACCGATGAAGTTCCCGCATACGCCGGAAAATTCAGGATCCAATTTCGAGTGGAAACACATATGACGGCAGACGATTGCCGGTTGTGGCGCCAGTTCCTTATCGGTTTGGCTGCCGTGCAGGCGACTCTATCCCGTCAGCACTTCTACCCTAAAAATCCTTGTATGTTTTCTCTGTCACAATAGCAAGGGAAAAGCCAAATGTGCCATAATATTGATGGATTTTGGAAGGCATAGAAAATCGGGGATTAAGGGCCCCGATTCGGCTCCGCGGCCGCGAAGGACGTCGACACGGGCAATTTCGCGTTTACCGGGAGAACTTGATCGGAATGTTATTTAAGGTGTGGCGGTCGATTGTTTAAGAGGGTACGACCCGCGACGGTGATATCCGGATGGCGGAGGACGAAGGTTGCGGGTGCGTTCGTCGCTGTGGCGGCGATGGTTTTTGTATGTCTTCCGGACGTGAGAGCAAATGATGCAGCCAAGGTTGAGCCTTTGCTCGCCTACGGTGCCCGCATCATCGGCGACGATGCACGCACCCGTATCGTCATCGATTTCGATCGGGCCCCGGATTTTTCGGTCCATTACATCGCCAATCCCGAACGCGTGGTGATCGATCTGCCCGCGACGGCCTTCGGGTTCCCAACCGCCGACCTCGAGGCGAGGGGGCTATTCAAGGACATCCGTTACGGAAGGATGGATCAGGACAGTGCGCGCATCGTACTGACGGCCAAGAAGCCGGTGAAGATGGAAGTCGCCAAGGTTCAGGCGGATGAGGACGGCAAGGGGCATCGTCTCGTCCTCGATGCTGCAATGACGGACAAGGACAAGTTCATCGAACTGGTCAAGGCCCAGTCATGGAGCGATCCTTCGCCTCAACAGACGACCAGTGCGATTCCTGCGCCGGAGAAGCCGGCCAACGGCGATTTCATCATCGCTGTCGATGCCGGTCACGGTGGGATCGACACGGGCGCGATCGGCGTCGATACCAAGACGCAGGAGAAGGACGTAACGCTCGCATTCGCCAAGGCGCTGGCCGATCGCCTCAACCGCGAGTCCGGCATCAAGGCGTTTCTGACGCGAAAGGACGACTCGTTCCTGTCGCTGTCCGAGCGTGTGGAGATCGCCCGTCAGAACCATGCAGGCCTCTTCATTTCGATGCATGCCGACACCCTGAAGCAGAAGGATATTCGCGGCGCGACAGTCTACACGATCTCCGACCGGGCCTCGGACAAGCTCGCCGCCGATCTCGCCGACCGCGAAAACCTTTCCGACCAGATTGCCGGCAAGGAGACCGTGGCCGAGCCTCCCGAAGTCGCCGATATTCTGCTCGACCTGACACGCCGCGAAACGCAGGCTTTCTCGATTTCTCTGGCAGAGAGCGTGCTCGCGTCTTTCAAGGATCAGGTGGGGACAATCAACAATCCGCATCGCCATGCCGGCTTCCGCGTTCTGCAGGCGCCAGATGTGCCGTCTATCCTGTTGGAACTAGGCTTCCTTTCGAACAGGGAAGACGAAAAACTGCTCCTCGATGACGGATGGCGGGGAAAGATGGCGGACCTGCTGACGGAGGCGGTGAAGCACTATCGAATGGCGATGGTTGCAAATGGCGGCTAAGTTCAGCCGTGGCGCAGATGCGACACTTGCTCGGGTAACGCAATTGCAATGTGGGAATAGCGCTTCAAGGCCCTATTTTACTCACATTCACGCCGTTACTCAGGCTTGTGTTTCCATAGGTGAAACGGAATCGGCTTGTGGCGAAAACGCTCATGGAGTAAGTCGCCCAACACGCAAGATGCCCCGATCCATGCGATGGTTATGCTCGCGCCGATCGATGATTGAGATACCGGTAGCTTAAATATGATTAGACTTCTTGGATATTTCTTCGGAGTGGCTTGCGTCCTGTTCCTGGGCGTGGCGGCTGTTGTTGCCGTTTACCTGGCAACCGTCACGAAGGACCTTCCAGACTACGCAGTGCTGAGCAGCTACGAGCCGCCGGTGACGACCCGCGTGCATGCAGGCAACGGTGCGCTGATGGCGGAGTACGCCAAGGAGCGCAGACTTTTCCTGCCGATTCAGGCGGTTCCCGATCGCGTCAAGGCTGCATTCCTGTCTGCGGAAGACAAAAACTTCTATCAGCATCCCGGCATCGACGTTACTGGCTTTGCGCGCGCAGTCGTTGCCTACCTGACCGGCGGTCCGACGCAGGGTGGTTCGACGATCACGCAGCAGGTCGCCAAGAACTTCCTGCTTTCCAGCGAACAGACGATGGAGCGCAAGGCGAAGGAAGCGATCCTCTCCTTCCGTATCGAGCAAGCCTACAGCAAGGACAAGATCCTTGAGCTGTACCTGAACGAGATCTTCTTCGGCCTGAACTCCTACGGTATTGCGAGCGCCTCGCTCACCTATTTCAACAAGTCGGTGAACGAACTGACGATCGCCGACGCGGCCTATCTTGCCTCCCTGCCGAAGGGCCCGGCCAACTATCATCCATTCCGCCATCCCGAAGCAGCGGTCACCCGTCGTAATTGGGTCATCGATCGCATGGTCGAAAATGGCTATGTCAGCCAGTCTGACGGTGCCGAGGCCAAGAAGCAGCCGCTTGGTGTTACCGGTCGCAGCAGCGGGCCTTCGCTCTTTGCATCCGGCTATTTCGCCGAGGCGGTCCGCCGCCAGTTGATCGAGCAGTACGGTGAGAAGATGCTGTACGAAGGCGGACTGTCCGTTCGTACCTCCTTTGATCCTGCGCTGCAGGTCTTCGCGCGCAAGGCGCTGCAGGACGGCTTGACGACCTATGACGAGCGCCGCGGCTTCCACGGCCCAATCAAGCAGATCGACACGACGGCTGACTGGGGCAAGGCGCTGGCCGATATTCCGGCGCTGACCGACGTGTCCGAATGGCGATTGGCAGTTGTACTGGCCGTTTCCGGCGACAGCGTCGACATCGGACTTCAGCCGCCGAAAGACGGCGCCGGCAAGATTCCTGCCGAGCGTGAGCGCGGTGTCATCGAGGCCAAGAACATGCAATGGGCGTATCGCTCGGCTGCCGGCCGGAAGACGGTCAAGTCGCCGGAGGGCGTCCTGTCCGCCGGCGATGTCGTCTACGTCGAGCGGTTGGGCGACGACGGTTCCAATTCCTACCGGCTTCGCCAGCCGCCGAAGGTCGAGGGCGGCCTGGTCGCAATGGATCCGAAGACCGGTCGCGTGCTTGCGATGGTCGGCGGCTTCTCCTACGCGCAGTCGGAATTCAACCGCGCGACCCAGGCGATGCGCCAGCCGGGATCGTCCTTCAAGCCGTTCGTCTACGCGGCGGCCATGGACAATGGCTATACGCCGGCTTCAGTTGTCAGCGACGACCCGCTCTCGATCCAGACCGGCAATGGCCAGGTATGGGCGCCGGACAATTATGAAGGCGAGGGCGGTGGCGCCAATACCCTTCGCTTCGCCATCGAGCACTCGCGCAACCGCATGACGGTGCGTCTTGCCAACGACCTCGGCATGAATGTTGTTGCCGAATATGCCGAGCGCTTCGGTATCTACGATCACATGATGCCGGTTCTCGCCATGTCTTTGGGCTCCGGCGAGACCACGGTCCTTCGCATGGTGTCGGCCTATTCGGTCATCGCCAACGGCGGCAAGCAGATCAAACCGACGCTGATCGACCGGATCCAGGATCGCTACGGCCGCACGATCTTCAAGCACGAGGAGCGCGTCTGCGAGGGCTGCAATGCCAGCGAATGGCAGAACCAGGACGAGCCCAACGTCGTCGACAATCGCGAAACTGTTCTTGACCCGATGACCTCCTACCAGATCACCTCGATGCTGCAGGGCGTCGTGCAGCGTGGTACCGCTGCCGGCAAGATCGATCTCGGTGAGCGTGACGTTGCTGGCAAGACCGGTACGACGAACGACGAGAAGGACGCATGGTTCGTTGGCTTCACGCCGGATCTCGTCGCCGGTCTTTATATCGGCTTCGACTCGCCTTCGACGCTCGGCCGCGGTGGCACGGGTGGCTCGCTGTCGGCGCCGGTCTTCAACGAATTCATGCAGGCAGCCGTTAAGGACATGCCGGCGTCCAAGTTTGTCATTCCCGCCGGGATGAACCTCATTCCGATCGACCGCAAGACCGGCATGGCTGCGGCGCAGGGCGATCCGAACACGATCATCGAAGCTTTCAAGCCGGGCACTGGTCCTGCCGACAGCTTCTCGGTTATCGGCATGGACAACACCATGGCGCCCGAGGAGATTTTGAAGACCTCTCCGCAGGCCAATCAGGCCGTGCAGTCCGGCGCTGGCGGACTCTACTAAACCTTCCCCCGAACAGTTGTGGCGGCTGCGGCTCTTTACATCCGCAGCCGCCACAATTATTTGACGGGCAACTTTCGAAGCAACGCAAAGAAGCAGGAAAATGCGAGCGGAAATCCAGAACATGGTCGATGAAACCAAGCAGGCTATCACCCTGCTGAGGAGGCATCTTTGACTGGGACCAGGCGGTAAGACGACTGGACTGGTTGAACAACAAGGCAGAGGATCCGAACCTCTGGAACGATGCGCAGGAAGCACAGAAGCTGATGCGCGAGCGCCAGCAGCTGGATGACGGCATCAATGGCGTGAGGCAGCTCGAGCAAGAGCTCACCGACAATATCGAGCTCATCGAGATGGGCGAGGAAGAGGGCGATGAGAGCGTCGTCAAGGACGCCGAAGACGCCCTCAAGGGATTGAAGGCTGAGGCTGCCCGCCGTCAGGTGGAAGCGATGCTTTCGGGCGAAGCCGACAGCAACGACACCTATCTCGAAGTTCACTCCGGCGCCGGCGGCACGGAAAGCCAGGACTGGGCCAACATGCTTCTGCGCATGTATACCCGCTGGGCGGAGCGTCAACGCTTTAAGGTCGAGCTTCTCGAAGTTCACGATGGCGAAGAAGCAGGAATCAAGTCCGCGACGCTGCTCGTCAAGGGGCACAATGCCTATGGCTGGCTGAAGACCGAGTCGGGCGTTCATCGCCTCGTTCGAATTTCGCCCTATGACAGCAACGCGCGCCGTCACACGTCCTTCTCGTCGATCTGGGTTTATCCCGTCGTAGACGACTCGATCAACATCGAGATCAACGAAAGCGATTGCCGCATCGACACGTACCGTTCGTCGGGCGCGGGTGGCCAGCACGTCAACACGACCGACTCGGCCGTGCGCATCACGCACATTCCGACGGGTATCGTGGTCGCCTGCCAGCAGGAACGCTCGCAGCACAAGAACCGTGCCAAGGCCTGGGACATGCTGCGTGCCCGCATGTACGAGGCGGAATTGAAGAAGCGCGAAGAAGCAGCGAACGCGGAAGCGGCGTCCAAGACCGACATCGGCTGGGGACACCAGATCCGCTCCTATGTTCTGCAGCCTTATCAGCTGGTCAAGGACCTGCGCACCGGTGTGGCAAGCACGGCGCCGGGCGATGTCCTGGACGGTGAACTCAACGAGTTCATGGAAGCGGCGCTCGCCCACCGCATCAGCGGCAAGCCGGACGCGGTCGTAGACGACGTCGACTGATCACTCCGAAGTGTGAATTTGAAGAAGGTCCCGAAAGGGGCCTTTTTTGATTCAATCATAAAAGCCTGCTTGTTGGGGATTCTCGTGCGGAAGAGCAGCAACAACGCTTTAGTTGCTTGCCTTGCCAACGGTAACCTCACCGAATTCGTCGATGACAACTGTCCACGTTTCCGATTCCGCATCCGGGTCGGTCTTTAGGTAGACCATTGCGAAAAGGCCAGGCTCCTTGAGCATGCCGGATGAGCTTTCAGGCCGGATGTCGGTGACATATGGCTTTAGATCGTTGAGTTCCTGCAATTCCACGGTCGAGGCAATCGCAGGCCCACCAGCGCCCTGTTCGATCTGTTGCAGATAGATTTTGGCCGTCCGGTCTGTTTGCCTGACAGCAAACAGTTTGTAATAGCCGTGGCGCGGTTTTGCCGGAGCGGCAGCTGCCGCCGAGGTCCGAGGAGCTGAAGGTGCCCGTTGGACGACAGGCGTCGTGCCGTCGTCCTCCCAGTAACCCGTGCTTGTCGCGAATATGATCGAAGCCGGCAGGGTTGCGTCTTCGGCCGCAGCGGTTCGAGCGCAGAGTGCGATCGCGGCGAGCAGCAGTGCGCAAAGCGTCGTTCGTCGCAGACTCATCTCTCAGTCCTCAAACTGCTCGGCAAGAATTCGATCGGACCATGATCGATCAGGATCGGAAAGAATGCGCGCCGTGGTATGTTCCGACTGAGCGATGCGAATGTGAAGCACCGATTTGACTTCCGTGTTGTCGGCAACCGCGTTGACCGGGCGCTTCTCGGCCTCGAGGATGTGAATATCGACCGTCACCTTGTTTGGCAGAAGCGCGCCGCGCCAACGCCGCGGCCGGAACGCGCTGACCGGAGTCATCGCCAGAAGAGGTGCGTCAAGCGGCAGGATCGGCCCATGGGCCGAGAGGTTATAGGCCGTCGAACCCGCGGGCGTTGCCACCATCAGACCGTCGCAGATGAGTTCGTCGAGCCGGACGACGCCGTCCACCTCGACCCGCAGCTTGGCGGCCTGGTAGGATTGCCGGAACAACGACACCTCGTTAATGGCAAGTGCTGTCGAATTCGTGCCGTCTGAATTCGCCGTTGTCATTTGCAACGGGTGAAAAGCGTTTTCGACGGCTGCGCAGATCCGATCCTGCAGGTTCTCCGTTCGGTAGTCGTTCATGAGGAAGCCGATGGAGCCGCGATTCATGCCGTAGACAAGCTTGCCGGAATTCATTGTGCTGTGCAGGGTCTGCAGCATGAAGCCGTCGCCACCAAGGGCGACGATCACGTCGGCATCATCAGGGGGCACGTCGCCATAGATGCGAATCAGCTCTTCCCGCGCCGCCAGCGCCTCGGTTGCCGAGGAGGCAAGGAAGGAAAGCGTCTGAAATGAACGGCCCATGTAATTCCTTTGTTGTATTCAATGAACGATAACATAGTCTTGGCGTCTAGGCGCCAACAAAAGCCGATTTTGTCAAGTGCATCTGCGGCGCCGGGTGAAGCCAACGTCAACTTGAAGAGTCGCGATCACGCCCGCCCGACGCCTCGTGGCCGCTCTCTTCCGCGCAGGCACTGCGGTTCACGGCCCGCCTGCCGGACAAGCCCATGAAGCCCTGGCTGGTGGCTGAAGGGCGATTGAATAGGGGGAGTCGCGTTCGCCGCCTTTCACTGCAGGGACAGTGCTAACATCTGTTGCGACGAGAGGCTCCCGGAGGAAGGACACCCCAGCTCGATTTCGGCCTCACGCTCGTCTGGGCGGAGCAACTGCCAAGCCGAATTCGGATTCCCTAAAGGGCAATATCTGCACCCACTGATACGATGTAGAAAATATGTGGAAGAGTGGACATGCCCTCTTTCGGCAAGTCGAGGGGCAACAATGCGCGCCATGAGCGCTATTTCGCTCCATTCTGCTGAGTTGCAACTTGGAGCTCTCCGAATTGTCTCCTCTGCTTTGACACGTCTTTTCAACCAACGTGGCCATCCACGCGAAGTCCCTTGAGGGAGGCATCAGAAATGAGACGAACGGCAAAGATATGCACAGCGGCGGCTGCCGTCGCCGGTTGCCTGCTGGCGAGCACGGCGGCAATACATGCGCAGGAGACCAGGAAGCCCAACATCCTGTTCATCATGGGTGACGACATCGGATGGATGCAGCCGAGCATCTATCACCAAGGTCTTGCGGTCGGTGAAACGCCCAATATCGACCGCATCGGCCGGGAAGGGGCGAAGTTCATGACCTACTATGCCGAGCAGAGCTGCACGGCAGGGCGGACCGCGTTCATCACCGGCATGCAGCCGGTGCGCGTCGGCATGGTTCTGCCGGAGATTCCCGGAAGCCCGTCCTACCTGCGGGCCGGCACGCCTCACCTCGCCAAGTTTCTGTATGATCTCGGCTACTCGACAGGTGAGTTCGGCAAGAACCATCTCGGAGATACCACCGAATCCCTGCCGACGGCACACGGGTTCCAGGAATTTTGGGGCTACCTCTATCACCTCGACGCCATGCAGGGGGTAAGCTTCCCCGACATCAACAAGACCGCAACCGAGCAGGGGATCGCACCAGCTTGCAGGAACACGCCGATTCCTGGGATAGCGGAAGACCCGGCGGCGGTGGACCCAAAAACCACGACCTGCCTGACGCCGCCGCGTCCGATGCTTGCGTGCAAATCGTCCGACGGATCCCCGGCGAACCAAAGCTGCAAGGATGAGGGGCCTCTGACGCTTGAGCGCTCCAAGACGATTGACGAGGAGATCTCGGCCAAGGTCATCGATTTCCTCGACCGCAATGACCCGAAGAAGACCAACAAGCCGTTCTTCGTCTGGTACAACCCGGCCCGCATGCACATCACCACCGTGCTGCCTGACAAGTACTTGGCAATGGTCGGCGAGCCCGGCGGCAAGGACTGGGGCGTCAACGAAGCCGGCATGAAGCAGATGGACGACAATATCGGCTACGTTTTGAAGAGGCTCGAGGAGATGGGAGAACTCGACAACACCATCGTCGTCTTTACGACCGACAACGGTGCCGAGACGATCACCTTCCCAGATGGCGGCACAACCCCGTTCAAGGGCGGAAAGCTCAGCACCTGGGAAGGCGGCATGCGTGCGCCGCTTCTGGTTCGCTGGCCGGGGCACATCGAGCCCGGCACAGTCAAGAACGAGATGTTCTCTGCGCTCGACTGGCTGCCGACCTTTGTGAACATCGCAGGCGGTCCGAAGGGCGACGGCCTGAAGAAAGAGATCGAGGCGGGCAAGTATCCGGAGATCGTCAAGACCACGCTCGACGGGATCGACCAGCGCGACTTCCTGGAAGGCAAGTCGCCATCCGCGCGCGACTCGTTCTTGTACTATTCCGGTAAGGAGCCGTCGGCTGTCCGCTACAAGAACTGGAAGATGTACTTCGCCATGGTCTCCGACGATCCGGCTGGATTCATTGCCGGGGTGAGGCCGTTCGCCTGGACGCAGGTCGTCAACATCAAGCGCGACCCATTCGAAACCTCGGTCGGAGAACAGTTGAAGACGCTCTTCGGTACAGGCGGCGCCATCGCGTCACCGTCCACCGCCTATGTCTATGACTGGAACATCCTGCCCATCGGCCAGCAGTTGTGGCTGAAGCATCTCGAGACCTACATCGACTTCCCGCCGCTTCAGAGCCCTGCAAGCTACAATCTGGAGCAAGTGATGCAGCAGGTCCGGGAAATGAAGACAGGTCACGATTGATGCGCGCAGTAGCGTAACGACGTCGGAGCCGACGCCCTTCGGGGCGTCCGCTCCGTGCTTTATCTGTCAGGCCTTGGGGCCGACTGAGGGCGTAACGATGAGCGATTTCATCCAAGCAGGTCGCGACGAACCACGCTGGCCTCCTGTGATGGCGATCCTGGCGGTGTTCGCCCTTTTGGACGTGCTGCCGCATCACGTCTATGCCATGCCGCGATGGGTGTCATACGCGGTCCTGATTGCAGCTATCGTTCCAATGATCATGGTGACGGTGTCGACCGACAAGGCAATGTGGCTGCGCATCGAGCACGTCGCCATCATGCTGCTTGCCGGCGTCTATGCAGGGAATACGGCGGCAGAACTCGGAGATATGGTTGGGATCATCACCATCCACCCGCCCGAGACGCGATCAGTGTCGCTGTTGACGTCTTCAGTTACCATCTGGATCACCAACGTGCTCACCTTCTCGCTGCTCTATTGGCAGATCGACGCGGGTGGCCCATCGCGTATCGCGCGTGGGATGGCTGGAACGCCCGACTGGCTCTTTCCCCAGGCTTCGGTTCCCGAACTGGCGCCCCCGGACTGGCGACCG
The DNA here is from genome assembly GCF_014197575.1 of Rhizobium sp. BK538. Classification (NCBI taxonomy): domain Bacteria; kingdom Pseudomonadati; phylum Pseudomonadota; class Alphaproteobacteria; order Hyphomicrobiales; family Rhizobiaceae; genus Rhizobium; species Rhizobium sp. BK538. Next base: position 122,089 of record NZ_JACIFT010000014.1, on the reverse strand, counting down.
CTCTACCTCGATTATCTTTCCCTCGCATTCAATACGGCGACCGCGTTCAGTCCTACCGACGTGCTGCCGCTCACCCGGCGTGCGAAGGGGCTGATGATGCTCGAAAGTGCCATTTCACTGCTGACACTCGTGCTCGTGGCCGCGCGTGCAGTCAATGTGATTCCGTAGCGCCTCCACGGCGCGGTCGTCCATTCGTCCGTATAGATCGAAGGTGCCTGTATGTCAGTCGAAGCTGATCAGCTTTCAACAATGATCAATCACGCGGTCGCGCCGGCATTCGTGCTCAATGCCGTCGCGGCGATGGTGGCGATTCTGGTCAATCGGATTTCCGGCGTAACCGAGCGGATCAGAAGCCTCCGCGAGATCGATGAAGGTGATGTCTCTCGAGTGTGGCTGAAGCAGGAAATCGGGGAGCTGAGGCGGCGGGAACTGCTCTTGAACAGAGCATTGCACATGGCCGTCCTTGCCGGGATCGGCGTGACGCTTCTCCTCCTATTCGGATTCGTCATCGCTTTTTTGGGATACCGCCACGAACCAGGCGCCGCCGTACTATTCATTGCGGCACTTTGCTTCCTGGCGGGGTCGCTCGTCCGATTTCTGCAGGACATCCGGCTATCGCAAAGAGAGCACGACGACCGTCAGCTGCGCTGATCGCCGAACTGCTCAAGGCGCTCTCGCCCTCATTAGAAGTGGAACGAAACCCCGATGATCGGGCCCTGCTGGACAACGTCGAAGACAAACCCGTCGTTCTCGTAGTTGACGCCCAGTGCGCGGTATCCGGCCACCGCCGAGATGGTGTCGTTGAACTTGTAACCGAGGCCGAGGCCCACGTCCCAGTCGACGTCGGCACCGCCGCCGCCCACCAGTCCCCATCCCGTGACATAGATTTCCGGGGTGAAGAAGTAGTTCCCGCGCAGGCCGACGACCGCGTCCACCCACGTGGCACTGTCTTCCCGCTCCACACCGGCCAGAAGTCCGCCGTTGAAGGAGATGTCCGTCTCGACCGACCAGACTTTCATACCGCCGAACACGTCAAGGTGGCCATTTTGATCTTCGAGGACGGCGTAACCCACGCCGAGAAGTCCTGCGAAGGTCTCGGACGTCACGTCGACGCTGTCGGCAAAGATGCCACGGGGCGTGTGCGCATCGGCCCCCAGTTTGACGTAGATCACGTCGCCGACGATGCTGTAGCGGTCATATCGTGCTTCGCCTGTCGCCATGAAGGCGAAGTCGAGATTGTCGAGAATGTCGCCGAAATCGGCGTCGATGTTGACTTCGGGAAGCCCGAATTGCCGTACGTCTCCGGAAATCCCGGCAGCCCAGAAGTATGGCGCGACCGTGAACTCCCAGCCGCTCCGGGTCTCGACCGTCTTCGCCTCCGGCGCGAGAGGCGTCATATCGGCGGCGTTGCCGATCGTTGCGGCTGTGACGCCGGCTAGCAAGACAATCGCATGCAAGTGAATGGCCTTCATGAGAATCCCCCGATCTCGTTTGAACCCAGCACTGATCCCGAGTCGGGACTGTGCAACAGGAGGTGAATTTCCGCAAGCTGTACGCCTATTTTTGGTTGACTGCCTGGCGCAACTGCCTGAGCAGATCCAAGATCTGCTGGTCTTGGGGTCTCAGTTGGGCCATTCGTTCGGCAAATTGCAACGCTTCCGGCAGCCTCTGAAGCTTGAAACTATATTGCAGCGCGAGGCCGATGATGGCTGCGTCTCCCGTCGCCGCCCAGCGATCGAGACGGTTCAGGGCGTCTTCGGTCCTGCCGACGGAATCGAGGGCGACTGCTAGCGTCGTCTGGTAGCGGGAGTTTCCAGCGTCAAGCCGGACCGCTTCCTCGAGTTCTGCGATCGCGTCGGTCAGCGCCTTTTCGCGAACCAGCGAGAGACCATGTCCGTAGCGCAAATCTGCCCGTTCGGGCGAAATTGAAATTGCTTCGGCATAGGTTTGCTCGGATTTGTCGTTCCGTCCGATGGCACGGTAAAACTCCGCGAGATTGACACGCGAACCTTCTAGGGTAGGGTCGAGAGAAATCGACCGCCGGAAGGCGGCTTCGGCCTCTGGAATACGCTGTTGGCCGAACAGGAAGACACCATAGTTGCTTTGCGTTTCCGCAACGTCTGCATTTGTATCGACGTAGGCGCGCAGGTCTTCGACCGCTTTCTCGAAGCTGCCTCGCTGGTTGCCGAAGAGGTCGGCAGGAGTGCTGCCGAGAGCGGTGACGGCCGCGACACGCACAGCGCGGGTGTCATCGCTGAGCAGGTCGCCGATCGCCTCTAGCCTGTGTTCTGGCGGGAGGCTGCTTGCTGCTTCTGCGGCGCCAAGCCTCACAAGGGGATCTGCATCTGTTGACGCGGCCCGAATGTCCGCGGTTGTATCCACTCCGCCGATCCGGCTCATTCTAGCGATTGCGCTACCCCTGACGATCCCCGCCTGTTCCCGATCCTTGACAAGCTTGCGCAACGCCTCCACGGCTGTCCGATCGCCGTTTGCGGCTCCGGCGAAAGTATGGGTGATCGTGGGGCGTTGACGCCATTTCGTTCCATACCATTTGTCCATGTTCTCGGCTGCCCAGGCATTGTCCTTTTCAGCATGGCACGTCGTGCATGCATTCGGCGTTCCGAATGTCGTCGACAGATCTGGCCGAGGGATGACGAACGAGTGGTCGCGTCTCGGATCTACCTTCATGTATATGCGCTCGGGCATGTGGCAATTGGCACATTGAGCTCCCGCCGAACCGACCGGGTGGTGGGTGTGAACAGGCGCGTCGAACAGGCCACTCGGATCCTGCTTGACGAAGCGCTCAGGTTTGGTTTCCGCGTGGCATTGCGCGCAGAGCGCATTGCCCTCGGCCTTCAGGCCGGCATCGTGTGGCCGATGGCAGTCCAGACATGTCACCCCCGCCCTTGCCATTTTGCTTTGTTGAAAGGAGCCATACTCGAAGACCTCGTCGAGTATCTGCCCATCTGAAAAATAGAGATCCTGTCGGAGTAGTGCAGGGGAGAAGTAGTCGAGAAAAGGCTTCCCGGCATCGTAGCCGCTCAAGAGCTTGGTCCGTCTTGCATGGCAGGCAAAACAGACGCTTGCATCGGCCTTCGGCAAGCCCAGGTCTGGCTTGTCGGCTGACGAGGCGTCGCTGGACTGCGCCCATGCGACGTGCTCGGCACCCGGACCGTGACAGGACTGACAGCCGATGCTGGTGGCGACATAGGTCGAGTTGTATTCGTTCGCCGCCGGTTGAAAGTTCGCTTGAGGATCGGTCGAATGACAGTCGATGCAGGTGCGGTTCCAGCGGTAGAAGGAGCCTGTCCAATGATATGTCGAACCGGGCTTGGCCGGGGCGTCGTTGCCGAGCCAGAACCACTGTCGTTTGGCCGTGTCCCAGGCTATGTCGAGAGCCTGCAGCCGTCCTCCTCCTATATCCGCGAGGTACTGCTGAAGCGGTTCATAGGCGAAGGTATATTTGACTTCGAACTCGCCTTCGTTGCCATCCGGCCCTTCCGTTTTGACGAAAAACCGGCCTTCGCGACGAGAGAACGTCGTGACAATGCCGTCGTGTTCAAACCGAGCATTGTTGAAATCGCCGCGGACGGTGCCGTCGGTCGCCAGCGCCATGGCCTTGGCATGGTGGGATTTTGCGAAAGCGGCCGCCTGATCGCCATGGCAGGAGGCGCAGGTCGTTTCGTCGACAAAACCTTCATGAATCGACAACCGGGGATCCGGAGCGGACGTCGCTATTTTCTCGGTAGCAAGGCTCTGCCCGCTGAACGCCAGCGACAGGAACAATAGGGTCAGGAGGAGGACCAATCCCTTTTCCGCTTCTGACCGAACAGATCCTGCCACTCGATCGCTCCATGATAGCTGGTTTGGAAGCGTCACGCCGCCTTCGTGACGCAGATGGAAGATCAATAGCATGGCGGGTAGGGATAGTAGCCGCATTGCTGGTTGTTGTCGTAGGAATTGTAGTAGGGATAGTAGGGGCGGGCTGCCGCCGCTCCGATGGCTGCGCCGGCGACCACGCCCGCGGCAACGGGAGCGCCGCGATACCAAGCCCCATGGTAGACGGGCGCATGCCAGTAGGTGCCGCCGACACGGTTGATGTTCGTGTCGCCGATATGCACGTCGTCTCCACGGAAGCCGCCACGGAAATCGCCTCCCGCGAAGTCTCCGCCACGGAAACCGCCGCCGCCGAAGCTGCCGCCGCCCAAACCGCCTCCATGGAAGCCACCGAAACCACCTCCTCCGAAACTTCCACCGAAGTGATCGATGAAGAGTGCCGCGGGTCCAGTCGCACCGCTTAGGCTTCCCTCCAGAACGGCGATGTCGAATGTCAGCGTCGTGCCGTCGAGTTTCGGAGTCTTCAGCGTGACGACGGCGTCGCTGACGTCAGATCCGCCGCCCAGCACCGATACCGTCGCGTTCGGAGGATCGACGGCGAAATTGTCCTTGCCGTCGTCCCATTGCATGATGAATTGTTCGGTCGTCACATGGCCGGCGGCGCGCACCGGCCGGTCGGCAAAGACGATCGAGTTGGCCGAGACGCCGGTCAGAACGAGCTTTCCGTTTTCGATTTTGGCACCAGCCGAATTGATCACTGCCAATGACGGCACCGGACCTGTCGGCGTGACTTGGCCAATTGCCCTTTCGAGCGGTACGTGCGGCTTCTTCGGCGCATCCTGTGCGAAGGCAGCGGTCGTCATCGCAAAACCTGCGGCAAAGATCAGCGTGGTGAAACGGTCGACTTTCATGGCATCTATCCTCCCAGTTGGAACGGGCAGGAAGCCCGTCACCCTTGGTGAACGTCGTTGAAGTGTGATGTCTCAAGCATTTGGCACGCCGCCCAGGCGCACGGTCCTAGTCCTTGAAGATCTGCTTCCAGTCGGCCTTCATGTCGATGACGGTCCAGCCGGTGATCGCGGCGGCATCCAGCGCCTTGTCGAGGCGGCCGAATTCGGTATCACGGTCGTAGGCGTATTCGCGCTGCGCATCGGTGTGGTGGACGAGCATGCCGAGACGCGCAGGCGCGCCCGCCATCGTCGTCCACTGCAGCATTTCGAGATCGCCGTCGGAATTGCCGAACGCTGCAATCGGTCGACGGCCGATCTGTTGGTTGATTCCGACCGGCTTGCCCGCCTTGTCATCGACGAAGTTGACTTCCGGCAGACGGTACAGGGTCGGCGTGTCGTCCTGCATCTTGAACTCGGTCTTGATCGAGGAACCGATGACCTGCTCCGGCGGGACGCCGTAGACCTTCTCCGTCCATGGCCGCATGAACTCAACGCCACCACCCGACACGATGTAGGTCTTGAAGCCGTTGGCGCGCAAATAGGAAAGCAGTTCCACCATCGGCAGGTAGACGAGTTCGGTGTAGGGCCGCTTGAATTTTGGGTCCCGTGCCGTTGAAAGCCAATCGGTGACGACCTTCTGGAAATCGTCGTTCGTCAGTCCCGCGTGGGTGACCATGATGAGTTCCAGGAGGCCTCTTTCGCCCGATGCCGCAAGCGTTTTCATATCGCCTTCGAGCACCGCCTTGAACGGCTGTACATTTTTCCATTCCGGATGCTGCGGAGCGAGCGTCATCACGCGGTCCAGGGCGAAGGCAAGCTGCGTGTACATCGGATGCTCGACCCACAGCGTGCCGTCATTGTCGAAGACGGCGATGCGTTCGGCTTCCGGGACGAAATCGGGCGAACCCTGCTTGGTTACCCTCTCGACGAAGGAGACGATAGCTGCCTTGGGCGCGGTATCGTTCCAGGAGGACAGGGGATCGCTCTGCGCGGAGGCGGACGCCGCCAGGAAAAGTGTGGCGGCGAGCACGAGCATCACGCCGCGTGCCGTTTTGCGGAGGTCGGGGCTGGCTAGCATAGGATGTACTCCCAGATGAGTGCGCCCGCCGAGTTGCACTCTATCCGGCGCCGCCCAACTCTACCGAATAAGGTTCTCCCCCGATATTGCCCTTTGGGGAATCTGCGGACTTCGGAACAATCCGGAGTAGCAATTGTCCGGATGACACCACAGCGTGAAGCTGTTATGTTCGCCGAGCATCTGGGGGAAGTCTGATGGGCTGGGGATGCAGTTGTTCCGCTAGATTTCAAGGAGCCGCCGTTCTGGCGATCGCTGTCTCAGCGGTTGTTTGCGGGTGCTACGCCGTTGCCTCGGAAACGTCGCATGCACTCCTCGATCGGCCGCCGCGGGTTCTCATACTTTATCCCTATGATGAGCGGATCGCGGCAACGACCGCTGCCGGAGAAGCATTGCGCAGCCGCCTGCTGGAAGCGACTGAGGGCAAGATCGATCTGTTTTCGGAGTTTCTTGATCTGTCGAGGTTTCCGGAAGCCGATCATGTCGTACGCATGGGCCGATATCTGGCGGAGAAGTATGCCGCTCGTCGCCCGGACGTGATCGTCGCACTTGGCAAGGAGTCTGCCAGCTTCATATCGACGAACCGAGGAAGGATCGCTCCCGGTGCGAAGATAGTCGCCGCAGGCTTCGGCAGCTCCACCGCGGAGAACATCGATCTACCCGATGACGTGATCGGCGCGTTCGCCACATTCGATATTTTGAAGACGGCCGAAATGGCCCGCAAACTGCAGCCCAATGCCCGTTACCTGTATATCATCGGTGGATCGTCGGACTTCGACCGGGGATGGTTGTCGACGGCGCACGCCGATCTTGACGAGTTCTCCAAATCATACGAAACGACGTACCTTGAAGATCTGACGATCGAGGAATTTGTCGAACGTGCATCGCATGTCCCGTCCGATAGCATTATCTTGGCGTTGACGGTCTTTAAGGATCGGGCAGGGCGGAATTTCATTCCGCGCGAGGCGATCAAGCTGATCGCGGCAACGGCCGGCGCGCCTGTCTATGGCCCCTATCAGACCTACATCGACCATGGCATCGTCGGCGGCAATACCGTCACCTTTGACGCTTTGGGCCGGACCGTCGGAAATCTTGTCGTCGATGTCATAGCCGGCCGACCGGTGTCCGATATCCAGGCACCCCAGATAAACATCGTAGATTCTCGACAACTCCGACGTTGGGGGCTTGCGGAGGGGAACCTTCCTCCGGGTACCGTCCAGATGCACAAGGAGAAGAGCCTGTGGGAAGAACACTGGCTGGCGGTAACAGTGGCGCTCGGCGTCGTTCTAATGCAGGCCGGCGTTATCGCTGCATTGCTGCTCGAGCGACGTCGTCGCCAGGATGCAGAGAGTATGTCTCGCCTTCACCTGCTCGAAGCTGTCCACCTCAACCAGTCCGCAACGGCCGGCGCCTTGTCTTCATCGATCGCCCACGAACTAAACCAGCCCCTGTCGGCAATTCGAAACAATGCCGAGGCAGCGTCACAGCTCCTTCGAAGTGGCAACCCCGATCTGGAGTTGATTCAGCAGATCCTTCTCGACATACAGGAGGACGATCAGCGTGCGGGCGACATCATTGGCCGGATGCGAGGATTGCTCAAGAAGAGACGTGAGATTGATTGGCAGGAATTCGACCTGAACGACATCACGTCGAGCGCGATCCACATCATGCACGGCGAGGCTGATCGCAGAGGGATTACGCTTAATACGAAACAGCCGACGACCGAGCTGCCGGTTCGGGCAGACAAAGTTCATGTGCAACAGGTCGTCCTCAATCTGGCGACCAACGCGATGGACGCCATGATGGACGCCGATTGCGCCAGAAGAATCCTGACGTTCGTAACAGGAATTGCGAAGGAGAGGGCCGAGCTCTGTGTGGTCGACACAGGCAACGGCATTCCCGAAGAACGCCTGTCCAGCATCTTCGAGCCGTTCTATACGACCAAGAAGGCAGGGACAGGGTTGGGTCTTTCCATAGCGCGCGCCATCGTCGAGACATATGGCGGCACGATCTCTGCGCACAACCGGCCTGAAGGCGGCGCCATCTTCCGGGTGGTCCTGCCTCTGGCCCGACGGGAGGAGCGAGGCTCATGAAACCGGTCGTCCATATCGTCGATGACGACAAATCCTACCGAACGGCGACTGCACGGCTGCTCTCCGCCTACGGCGTGAAGGTCGAGGCCTATGAATCCGGAGATCAGTTTCTCGCCTGCCTTCCAAGCTGCGAGCCGGGCTGCGTTCTCCTTGACCTGCAGATGCCCGGCCAGTCTGGCCTGCAGATACAGCGCCGGTTGTGGGAGCTGGCGCCGCTACTGCCAATCGTATTCCTCACCGGCGAAGGAGACATAAAGGCCGGCGTCGACGCGATGAAGGCGGGCGCACAGGACTTCCTGGAGAAGCCGAGCTCGGTCGCCGTCCTGATGGAAACGATCGAGTGCGCGTTGGCTCAATATGAAAGGCGGCGGGCCGAGCACGAGCGTCTGCAGGAGCTGAGGACATTGATGGCGAGCTTGAGCGCGCGCGAAGCGGAAGTCTTCGGGCTGATCATCCGTGGCCAGCTCAACAAGCAGATCGCCTATGCCCTTGGCATTTCGGAGCGGACGGTGAAGGTGCACCGCCATCAGGTTATGGAGAAGCTCGGAGCAAAGTCTTTGGCGGAGGTTGTCACGATCGCCGCCGACATCGGCCTCGACCGCGGACGCAGTGCTCTCTGGGAGTGATCGGGCGACCATCCCCTTAGGGCAATATCAAGCAACCGCCGACGCACCTACAATGACAGGCAACTGCGTATCTCGCGTATTGTCACGAATGGGGGGCATGAGGTGGGAAAGCTGCGCCGCACTGTCGCAGTCGTCGATGATGATGCGAGCCTACGTCGAAGCGTCGGGCGGCTCCTCAATGCCTACGGGTTTCTGGCGATGGAGTATGCATCGGCGGAAGCCTTTCTCGGCCGTGATCCAGAGACGCCGATCGGCTGCCTCGTGCTGGACATCGACCTGGGCGGCATGTCCGGCATCGAACTACAGCGGAGGGTGAAAGTGGCTGGATTGAAGCTGCCGGTGATCTTCATTACCGCCCTCGAAGACGCTCGCCTGAAAACCGAGGCAGAGCAGGCAGGGTGCATCGCATATTTGCGAAAGCCGTTCGCGGCGGCCGTACTTGTCGACGCGGTCGAAAGGGCGCTCGGATCGTGAACTCTGGATCGAGGAAAGATCTCCACGACCGCGGGTCAAAAGGCGCACCAGTCATCGAAGGCGCGTCCCGTATCGGCCAGTTTGGCGACTCCCTGCTGGAGGGCGATGCCTTAGTCGGCACGATGCTTGACGCGTTGAAGCAGCTTGGCGCAGAGGAGGATACCATCGTCGTTGTCGCCTCCGACAACGGACCGGACGGTCCTGGCGCGAGCCGCTTCGGCGCCGACATGCCAGACATGGGAGCCTCCGGGCCTTGCCGCGGCGCGCTTGGCGAAGTGAGCGAAGGCGCAATCCGCGCCGCCGCCATGATCCGCTGGCCGCAACGGATCAAGCCGCGGTCCTTATACGCAATGTTCTCGATCATGGACTTCTTCCCGACCCTCGCACATATTGCGGGCGGCAAAATTCCGGACAACCGGCCGATCGACTGCGTCGACCAGAGCAAACTCCTGCTCGGCGAAGATGACAACGGGGCGCGCCAGCATTTGCTGACCTTCGTGCGTTCGGAACTGGTCGCCGTTCGCTGGAAGCAGTTCCGGGCCTATTTTGCTGACGTAGCGCCGGGCCGCAGCGGTGCGGGCGGGGCAATCCTGATGGGAGGCGTAGGTGCAAGCGCTGCACCCATGAACGGTTATCCCCGGTATTCAACATCGAGGCCGACCCGCAACAGGAGCACAATATCGGCGCAATGTACGACTGGGTTTTAGGGCCGATATTGAAGGCAGTGGCGGAATACAAGAAGACCCTCGTGCGGTCACCCAATCCACCTGCGGCAAACATGACGAAGTTTTGAGTTGGATCGGCAAGCGGGTCTGACGAGGTAGGGAGTCGCTCCTCTGGGTAGAGGCCGATTTCGCTGGTCAACTCAGAGATCGATGGCGTCCGCGTTAGCCATCGTAGACGGGTCCAAGTACGTGAAACCGCGGATCCGAATCCAGGGTATCGTCGCTGAAAGGCGCGTTTTGGAGCCGCTTTTCCAACTCGGTGCATGGCCCGTGGATCACTCGAGCGGGTACTACCTTGTAGCCGGGCAACGCGATCCTGTTCGCATCTAAAAGCCGAACGGCGCATACGTGCTGACCTGCACGGCGGTACCGCCGAGGGGCGGCCCTGAGGATCCGCCGGCAGGACCCCTCGATATCGAGGAGGAAACCGCTAGACAGATCGTCGTGTCGATTGCACGCAAGTGGACCAAGCCTCGCATCAGCCGTGAGACTACGAAGGAACAGCAGGGGTATTTTGAGAAGCCTGCACTCCCGGGAGCGGCTTTGACCAATCCATATAGACTGGTGAATGCGCCGGGATCCAGCGCTATTCCCTAATTTAGCTTATTGTGACGGCATTGCTTGAAGAAAAAGTCCGCTGTCGTGCCCAATGAGCAGGAAGCCAAGCGGAGCTGGGCGAGGTAGACCGCTTTGTCGACGGCGGCCTTCTCGCTGGCTACGAGGCGCGTCAAACGGGTTCACCGGATGCCCGGTCTCTCAAGATCAAAGGCCTGGAAGAAGTTGGAGGTGAACGTTCGGGGGCGCTTGCCTCTGAGGCACGGCCCCCTAGTTCCTGCTCCAGGCCAAAAATGGCCGATAGTGTCGCTGGGCGATAAGCAGAGTTCGATCCGGTTGGATGATATAGATCTCCTCGACCTCGCGCCCTGTCTGATCCGTGAACGTATGGGGGAACGAAGAGCCGATCGGCGACCTCGTGATCTTCGTTCGAGGCTGGCCGCCGTAAGTGATGCTGCCGGGAATAGGCGCGTAGCCTTCCGACTGATAGGAGCCCGAAACGGCTGTGCAGCTTGCAACAAACATCGCGATCACGACCGACGCTACTATTTTTTGAAACATCCTCTGGCCTCCCAGTTCATCGGTCAGATTCCGCGCGCGTGGTCACTCTCACGCAAGCAAGTGAACCCAGAACCTTTACCGCGGAAATGTCAGGCAACGATGAGAGCTTTCGGCCCCTGGGCGAGCCCGTCATCCGACTACGATGGCTCCGTTGGTAGAGTCTACCAGTTTAGAGGACACGCGCTACCACTTTGAACGGATCCTGTCTTACTTTCAGAGATTGGGACAACCACGGCTGCAATAAGAGATGAAGGTTGGCCCAAATCCGTAAAATGCAAACCCTGAAATCGCTACGTTTTTGAGTTCGAAAGCCACGATTTGGTGAAGCGACGACCCATAGCCGTGAAGCTACAAAGGCTTTGTCTCCATCGGCGTAAAATGGATTCCTTGTCGGTTCTCCCGGCAGTGCGGTCGAGACATTGATCGCTTCTCGCCCGCAACGAAAAAAGCCACGGAACGAAATCCGTGGCTTCTTCGAGACGACCGAGAAGATCACGACATCCGGAATAGGATGCCGGTCTCCTCAAGAGATGGTGCCCCCGGCAGGGTTCGAACCCGCGACCCCCTGATTACAAATCAGGTGCTCTACCAACTGAGCTACAAGGGCGATGCCTGCCAAGTACCAGATTCTGCCGTCCTGTAAAGAAGAAATCGGCGCGATGTTGATTTCATGGGTGCCACCTGACCGCCGGAGATTGGCAAGCGCAACGAGATAGACGGCGTCGGTTTCGCAAGCCCAATTCTGAGCAGTTTGCCGCACGCTTGCTTGCAACGCGTCTCCAGGGCCTGTCTCACTGGCTCCTGATGGCGACATGATTGCGATGCTCAGCACCGAGGCAACCATGAAACAATGACGGCCATCACCACTGCACGGTTCTCTCCCTGAAAATCGTGCGTGGCAAACTCGGGGGGGGGGGCGACCGTCGGTTCCCCGACGACTCGACGATCTATTGGGTGGGTGTTGGAATGGGGCGTTCAGGGGCGGGCGCCAGCGGAGCGGGTTCGTGCGTTGGCTGCGACTTGTCGATCCAAGCGATGCTGAGAATGATGGCGACGAATACAGCGACGAAGAGAGTGCCGACTATGAGGGAGCGGATGGCCATATGGGGTACGTTCCTCCTGTTCGCGTACGGGACAGCTATAGAAAACGGCAGAGTCAAAACCGAGGCGAGTCAGCTTTTTTCTGATCATCAGCAATGGTTTGCCGCCTTCCTCCTTGCTTTTCCCGAAGCTGCGGTGGTTCCCCATGATGAAAGGGATGCTCTGTCGGCGCTCATCAGTACGAGCCGGAAGCCCTCAATGTGGAAGATCAAGGATCGAGCCTTGCAATGGCTGTCGCGCAGTCTCCGGCCGGCGACAGGGCGAGATTGCTGTTCGCGTTTGCCTCGTCGCTCAGCGCGCAAATTGGCAAGAAAGAGCGCCGCCGATCGAAGAACGAGGCGGATCGTGGCATTCCCGTGTTGCCGCGATCCGCCGCCGATTGCATCATACTTTCAAATGCAGCCTTGCCGCATAGAGAGCAATCGCCGCCGCGTTGGACACATTCAAGGACTTGATGGCGCCCGGCATGTCGAGCCTTGCAAGTGCGCTGACGGTTTCGCGTGTCTTCTGCCGCAGCCCTTTGCCCTCGGAGCCCAGCACCAGCGCCACCTTCTCACCTGAGAATGTACCTTCGAGCGGGGCGGGACCTTCCGAATCAAGGCCGATCGTGAAGAAGCCGAGCTTGTGCAGTTCGCCAAGCGCGTCCGCAAGGTTCGTGATCTGGATATAGGGGATGAGTTCCAGCGCGCCGGAGGCTGATTTCGCCAGCACGCCTGATTCGGTCGGGCTGTGGCGTTGCGTGGTAATGACGGCACCGGCATTGAAGGCCACGGCGGAACGCATGATGGCGCCGACGTTGTGCGGATCGGTCACTTGGTCGAGCACGAGAAGCAGCGGACTGTCTTTCAGCGCTTCGAGCCGGCGAACGGGAAGGGGCCGCGTTTCCAGCATGACGCCCTGATGGATCGCGTCAGGACCGAGAAGCTTGTCGATATCGTGCGGAGCGACGATCTCGAGCGGAATGCCGAGCTGATCGGCATCGATCTCGAGACGGGCAAGCGCGTTCTGGGTCACCGACAATTTGACGTTCTTGCGCTCTTTGTTGTCGAGCGCTGCACGAACCGTGTGGAGGCCGTAGAGATAGACCTGCTCGGGTGCGAGTGTCGGCGGCTTCCAGTCCTCGGCGCCGCGCCGGCGCTTCTGCGGCGGAGGTGTCGGAATCTCGCCGCGTTCGCGCTTGCTGTCGCGATGCGCACGGCGCAGGGTTGCGTAATGTGTGTCCTTGGCGGACTTGTCGTTGGTGGGCTTGCCACCGATTTTGTTGTCTTTGCTCATGCGGCTTTATAGCGAGGGCACTTCTTTCCGCATAGGATTTCTTTCAAGAGCCCGGCTTTCCACGGTCGATGAAATTTTTCACATTTTTTCCATCGTCATCGTGTTGACATGCGGAAATCGTCCGGTCATATACGCGGCGCAGACCGAGGGGCGGCAACGCTTCGAAAGTCTGACGAGCTTGGTCTCGCGATCCGGACGAGAAGACTGGAGAGATGCCCGAGTGGTTAAAGGGGACGGACTGTAAATCCGTTGGCTCAGCCTACGTTGGTTCAAATCCAACTCTCTCCACCATTCGTCATTGGATCGGAACCACCCCGCGGGTATAGCTCAATGGTAGAGCAGCAGCCTTCCAAGCTGAATACGCGGGTTCGATTCCCGCTACCCGCTCCAACCTTTAGTAGTTTTGCAGAAACCATTGGCGCTGTGATAGAGAGCGATTAGCGATCTGAGCGCTGCCGTCAACCTAGATCGGCGTGTCTCTCTGACGAGACCAGCGAACAACTCGCCCGCCAGCGCGACTGCTAAACCCTCTCCAAACAAAGCGGCTCACCTTAAAGGCTGCGGTCATTTTATAGAGTGCCGAAGAGTCCAGCGCCTTTTTACTGAAAATCAATAACGCTGCACCCGGCAGACAGAACAAGAGCCATACTGTGAGAACCACGCGGGCTCCTTCGAAGGCATAGCAAGCCACCGCTGCGGTAAGCATAAGACCGAATCTATAAACGGCGATCTGAAGCGCCGTCGCGCGACCGGAAATTGCGGCAATTCCCATCGCCGCAAAGACTGCGGTTGCACCTGGAATAAATAGGTAGAGAACGAGCATCTTATTCTCGGCTGTCCGCCTTCTTGATTTCATTCCGAATATGGAGAGTGCTGTCGCGGCACCTGCGCGTGTGATTTGCGCTGCTAGCCCCACAGAAGCACAAAAGGCGAGGCGAGCGCGATGATGCCGGCGATCATCCATCGCCTCTGCCCGTAAGCGCTGAGGTCTTCCCTTGAAAGCCAGATGCGAACGGCAATGAACCCGATCGCAATCAGTGCGCTGTAGATCACGGCGCGCAGCAGGATCGACCAGCCGCCGCCGAAGAGACCGATGGCGATACCGAAACCGGTAAGCGCGCCGAGAATGCCGTATCCGACGTCGAACATCAGCATTGTCGTGGTCGAAAGCGGCGTCAGCATCTTCGGAAAGGCGATCGCGAAGGCCGCCGTAAGCAGCCATATCGCGACGATCGCCTGCAGCGTCGAGGAACTGACGATCGAGGTCGCCAAAGCTGGAAGCCGCTCAGGCGAGGAGAGGCGTACAATCTGCGCGACCCAGTCGATCGCAGCTGCAAGAATCCACAATATGAATGCGCAAGCGGCAAAGATCAGAAAGTTGCCCGCGGATCGCTTTGCAATTTCCTTTGGTTCCATTGCGTTGTCTCCAGACAGTGCTTCCCCGTGAGAGCAGTAAATGAAATAGTATCATATCCTTGGTCCCGGTCGCGCCCGTTCTTCGCGAATATATTTTCGCTGCCATCTGCGGTGGATATTGCCGATCCGGCACCTCCTTCCCATATGCGCCCGCAGGCTGCGAATACGGTCCGCAATTAGGTCTTGCGCAATTTCCACGAAAGCCTTAAACGGCGGCACTAAACCGGTTCGCCGGGGTCATCCATTTCGTTCACAGGAAGCATTCAAATGGCAAAGAGTAAGTTTGAGCGCAACAAGCCGCACGTTAACATCGGCACGATCGGCCACGTTGACCACGGCAAGACGTCTCTGACGGCAGCGATCACGAAGTATTTCGGCGAGTTCAAGGCGTACGACCAGATCGACGCGGCTCCGGAAGAAAAGGCCCGCGGCATCACCATCTCGACGGCGCACGTCGAATATGAGACGCCGAACCGTCACTATGCCCACGTTGACTGCCCCGGCCACGCCGACTACGTCAAGAACATGATCACCGGTGCCGCCCAGATGGACGGCGCGATCCTGGTGTGCTCGGCAGCTGACGGCCCGATGCCGCAGACCCGCGAGCACATCCTGCTGGCTCGCCAGGTTGGCGTTCCGGCGATCGTCGTGTTCCTCAACAAGGTTGACCAGGTTGACGACGCCGAGCTTCTCGAACTCGTCGAGCTGGAAGTGCGCGAGCTTCTGTCGTCCTACGACTTCCCGGGCGACGACATTCCGGTCATCAAGGGCTCGGCTCTTGCCGCTCTGGAAGACTCCGACAAGAAGATCGGCGAAGACGCGATCCGCGAGCTGATGGCGGCTGTTGACGCCTACATCCCGACGCCTGAGCGCCCGATCGACCAGCCGTTCCTGATGCCGATCGAAGACGTGTTCTCGATCTCCGGCCGTGGTACGGTCGTGACCGGCCGCGTCGAGCGTGGCATTGTCAAGGTTGGTGAAGAAGTCGAAATCGTCGGCATCCGCCCGACCTCGAAGACGACGGTTACCGGCGTTGAAATGTTCCGCAAGCTGCTCGACCAGGGCCAGGCTGGCGACAACATCGGTGCACTGGTTCGCGGTGTGAACCGTGACGGCGTCGAGCGTGGTCAGATCCTGTGCAAGCCGGGCTCTGTCAAGCCGCACAAGAAGTTCAAGGCTGAAGCCTACATCCTGACGAAGGAAGAAGGCGGCCGTCATACGCCGTTCTTCACCAACTACCGTCCGCAGTTCTACTTCCGCACGACGGACGTGACCGGCATCGTCACCCTGCCGGAAGGCACGGAAATGGTTATGCCTGGCGATAACGTCACGGTTGACGTCGAGCTGATCGTTCCGATCGCGATGGAAGAAAAGCTGCGCTTCGCTATCCGCGAAGGCGGCCGTACGGTCGGCGCAGGCATCGTTGCCTCCATCGTCGAGTAATCTTCGGATTATCTGGATTTAAGAAGGCCCCGCTGGAAACAGCGGGGCTTTTCCTTTGCCTGCTCTTGTGAATGGGGAAGTCGCCCATGGTGCCAACGCAATGCGAGCAGTGGTCTTGCGCTTGGGTGCAAAGCGTTTATCTATCCCTCCGATTTCATATGCGGAGGACACTATGAAAAAGCGTATTCTCTTCACAGGCGGTTCGGGCAAGGCGGGGCGCCATTCGGTGCCGTGGCTGGTTAACGCCGGCTACGAGGTTCACAACGTCGACTTGGTGCCGCTTGATAGCCCCGGTGTGACCAATCTGATTGCCGACATCACCGACAGCGGCCAGGTCTTCAATGCGCTTTCGATGCATCGCGACTTTCCGGACATGGATGCAGGGAAGGGCGTCCAGCCTTTCGACGCAGTAGTGCATTTCGCGGCGATCCCGCGCATCCTCATCAAGCCTGACAACGAGACCTTCCGCATCAACACGATGGGCACCTACAACGTCATCGAAGCGGCGGTGAAGCTCGGCATCCGCAAGATCATCGTCGCCTCGAGCGAGACGACCTACGGCGTCTGCTTTGCGGAAGGCCATCGCGACTTCCACCAGTTTCCGTTGGAGGAGGACTACGACGTCAATCCGATGGATTCCTATGGTCTCTCCAAGGTGCTGAACGAGACGACGGCCCGCGCCTTTGCCGAACGCTCCGGCTTCGACATCTACGCGCTGCGCATCGGCAATGTCATCGAGCCGCACGAGTACGAGAGGTTCCCGACCTATTTCGCTAATCCTGAAATGCGTAAGCGTATCGCCTGGAGCTATATCGACGCCCGCGACCTCGGGCAGATCTGCCATCTCTGCATTGAGAAGGACGGCTTGGGTTTCCAGGTCTTCAACGCCGCGAATGACACGGTCTCGGCCAATACGCCGTCGAGGGAGCTTGCTAAGCGATTCTATCCGAACGTGCCGTTCACGCGCGAAATCGGCGAATACGAGGGGCTGCTCTCCAACCGCAAGATCCGCGAAGTACTTGGATTCAAGGAAGAGCACGACTGGCGCAAATACGTGAAAGTCTGATCGCAGGCCTTTCCCGCGACGCAGGATTGGAAAAATAGAAAAACGCACTTGCCAATCCTGTGCTGCCGCCTTAAAGGGAGCGCCATGCTTGCAGTTGCGCTTCGCGGCCAGTCGGTCAAGAAGCTGAATGTAAAGCGTAAAGGGGTATAGCTCAGCTGGTAGAGCGGCGGTCTCCAAAACCGCAGGTCGGGGGTTCGAGCCCCTCTGCCCCTGCCATCTTTCTTGAACGAGTGGCGCGGATATCTCGCGGCGGTTCGGGACAGAAAGGCGACGTATGGCTAAGTTCGTTAAACTTCGGTTTCCCTCTTGTGCAATTGGGAATCGATGTTTATGTAGGGTTCAACAGACACGCGGTGCGTGGGGCTGATATGTTCAGCTTTACGCGCCGTAATTGCGTGGGCAGTCGATGGCATCCAAATCCAATCCGTTTGCGTTTCTGCAGCAGGTTCGCTCCGAGACGTCGAAAGTTACCTGGCCGTCGCGCCGCGAGACGATGATCTCGACGGTCATGGTGCTTGTAATGGTGATCTTTGCCGCGCTGTTCTTTTTTGCCGCTGACCAGCTCATTGGCTGGCTGTTGAGCTTCGTGCTTAACGTCGGCAATTGATCGGGTGGAGCAGTAACATGGCGGCACGTTGGTACATCGTCCACGCGTATTCGAATTTTGAAAAGAAGGTCGCGGAAGACATCGAGAATAAGGCTCGGCAGAAGGGCCTCGAGCATTTGTTCGAAAAAATTCTCGTTCCGACCGAGAAGGTGGTTGAAGTGCGTCGCGGCCGTAAGGTTGATTCCGAGCGCAAGTTCTTCCCGGGTTACGTTCTTGTTCGTGCCAATCTTACGGATGAAGCCTACCACCTGATCAAGAATACGCCGAAGGTCACTGGTTTCCTCGGCTCCGACAATAAGCCGGTTCCGATTCCGGACTATGAAGCTGAGCGTATTCTCGGTCAGGTTCAGGAAGGTGTCGAGCGGCCGAAGGCATCCGTTACCTTCGAGATCGGCGAGCAGGTCCGTGTCTCGGATGGTCCGTTCGCTTCGTTCAACGGCACGGTTCAGGATGTGGACGAAGAGCGTTCGCGCCTGAAGGTTGAAGTGTCGATCTTCGGCCGCGCTACGCCGGTCGAGCTGGAATACGCTCAGGTCGAAAAGGTCTGAGCGGGCGCGGTGTGAACCGCGAACCGCGTGGAAGGTGAGGGGTCTTAGCCGGACCCTGTGATCCGCACCACGCAACCGCAGCCGCCGGAGACATCCGGCATCACTGGCCGGGCAACCGGTCATCAATGAAAGGCAGAGAGATATGGCTAAGAAAGTTGCAGGCCAGCTCAAGCTTCAGGTCAAGGCAGGATCGGCAAACCCGTCCCCGCCAATCGGCCCGGCGCTTGGTCAGCGTGGCATTAACATCATGGAATTCTGCAAGGCGTTCAATGCCGCTACGCAGGAAATGGAAAAGGGTATGCCGATCCCGGTCGTCATTACCTACTACCAGGACAAGTCCTTCACCTTCGCGATGAAGCAGCCGCCGGTCAGCTACTGGCTGAAGAAGGAAGCGAAGATCACGTCTGGTTCGAAGACGCCTGGCAAGGGCGCCGTCGCCGGCAAGCTCACCAAGGCTCAGATCAAGTCGATCGCAGAAGCCAAGATGAAGGATCTGAATGCAGCGGACATCGAAGGTGCAATGGCGATGATCGAGGGCTCTGCCCGCGCCATGGGCCTGGAAGTGGTAGGATAAGACCATGGCTGGCAAGCGCACCAAGAAGATCAACGAAGGTGTTGATCCCACAAAGCTCTACGCTCTGAACCTTGCAATCGGCATGGTCAAGGAGCGCGCGGTTGCGAAGTTCGATGAAACCATCGAAGTCGCTATGAACCTCGGCGTTGATCCCCGTCACGCAGACCAGATGGTCCGCGGCGTTGTCAACCTGCCGAACGGCACGGGCCGCGACGTTCGCGTTGCTGTCTTCGCTCGTGGCGCCAAGGCTGATGAAGCCAAGGCAGCTGGCGCCGATATCGTCGGCGCTGAAGAGCTCGTTGAAATCGTCCAGGGCGGCAAGATCGATTTCGATCGCTGCATCGCGACCCCGGACATGATGCCGCTCGTCGGCCGCCTCGGTAAGGTTCTCGGCCCGCGTGGCATGATGCCGAACCCGAAGGTTGGTACGGTTACGATGGACGTTGCTGGTGCCGTCAAGGCATCCAAGGGCGGCGCTGTCGAGTTCCGCGTCGAAAAGGCTGGTATCGTTCATGCTGGCGTTGGCAAGGCATCCTTCGATGCCAAGGCTCTGGAAGAGAACATCCGTGCCTTCGCTGATGCAGTCATCAAGGCAAAGCCGGCTGGTGCGAAGGGCAACTACGTCAAGCGCGTAGCGATCTCCTCGACCATGGGCCCGGGCGTCAAGATCGACCCGTCGTCCGTTACGGCTCCGGCCGCTTAACAAGTTCGCCGGGCTTCTGCCCGGCTATAAAGAATTCCGGTCCCGCAAGGGGCCGGAGTATTCCGGAGAAATCCGGAATCCTGTCCGAGATTGCAGGTGGTTTTCCCTTAATCACTTCGCCTGCATGAGACGGGTAAGACCCGAATTGCATGAAGTACTGCTTCTAGGAATTTGGTTCGAGCCTTGGATGCCTTGTGCCTTCGGCCTTTCTTTGGCGCGAAGCGCGAGGGGACAGGATCCTCAAGCGTCGCTTGGGATCTCCTCTGATCCCAGGAGGCAAAGGCAACCCGGTAGGCCCCGTCAAAAGGTCCTGCCAACTGGAGATAGGCAGTGGAAAGAGCGGAAAAACGCGAATTCGTCACGGAACTGAACGAAGTCTTCAAGGCTTCGGGCTCGGTTGTCGTGGCCCACTATGCTGGTGCTACAGTCGCGCAGATGAACGACTTCCGTTCGAAGATGCGCGCAGCTGGCGGTACCGTCAAAGTCGCGAAGAACCGCCTGGCCAAGATCGCCCTTCAGGGTACGGAAGCGGAAGGGATTTCCAATCTCTTCACCGGTCAGACGCTGATTGCATACAGCACTGATCCGATCACCGCTCCGAAAGTCGTCGTGGATTTCGCCAAGGGCAACGACAAGATCGTTGTACTCGGCGGCGCCATGGGAACAACCACGCTCAACGCCGATGCAGTCAAGTCGCTTGCGACCCTGCCGTCGTTGGACGAACTGCGTGCGAAGCTGCTGGGCATGATCCAGACACCGGCTACCCGCATTGCAGGCGTTGTTGCAGCACCGGCAAGCCAGCTTGCTCGCGTGTTCTCGGCTTACGCCAAGAAGGACGAAGCCGCATAAGGCGGTTTTTTGCTGTTTATAAAACACCGGTTCGAACCGAACAAAAGGAACTGATAACATGGCTGATCTCGCAAAGATCGTAGACGACCTCTCCTCGCTGACCGTTCTGGAAGCAGCAGAGCTTTCTAAGCTTCTTGAAGAAAAGTGGGGCGTTTCCGCCGCTGCTCCGGTAGCTGTTGCTGCCGCTGCTGGTGGTGCAGGTGCTGCTGCTGCTGTTGAAGAAGAAAAGACTGAGTTCGACGTTATCCTGGCTGACGCCGGCGCTAACAAGATCAACGTCATCAAGGAAGTCCGCGCCATCACTGGTCTCGGCCTGAAGGAAGCTAAGGACCTCGTTGAGGCCGCTCCGAAGGCTGTCAAGGAAGGCGTTTCCAAGGCTGAAGCCGCTGACATCAAGAAGAAGCTTGAAGACGCCGGCGCTAAGGCTGACGTTAAGTAATCTTGAACTGCATTTGGGAGGTGGGATTTCCCGCCTCCCATTTGCCGTTTTCTGGAACGAATTACCCAAAAGCCGCTTAAAAACGGCTTTTGGGTAATGGGTTCTTCAAGAGGATGGTCTCGAACCGAGACGCGCAGGCGATCCGGCCTCGCAGTTCGGGAAGTGAGACGAGATTGAACTACTCATTGATTGACGGGGTCGACTGGCCATCGGTTCCCGTCCGTTGCAGGCCCGGATGCAATTTTGAAGGAGCGACGATGGCTCAGACCCTTTCATTCAATGGTCGTAGGCGCGTACGCAAGTTTTTCGGTAAGATCCCAGAAGTCGCAGAAATGCCAAACCTCATCGAGGTTCAAAAGGCATCGTATGATCAATTCCTGATGGTTGAAGAGCCCAAGGGCGGTCGCCCTGATGAGGGCCTTCAGGCTGTCTTCAAGTCCGTTTTCCCGATCACGGATTTCTCCGGCGCTTCCATGCTGGAATTCGTGTCCTACGAGTTCGAACCGCCGAAGTTCGACGTCGATGAATGCCGCCAGCGCGACCTGACCTACGCCGCGCCGCTGAAAGTTACTCTCCGTCTTATCGTGTTCGATATCGATGAAGATACGGGCGCGAAGTCCATCAAGGACATCAAGGAACAGTCGGTCTACATGGGCGACATGCCGCTCATGACCAACAACGGTACGTTCATCGTCAACGGCACCGAGCGCGTTATCGTGTCTCAGATGCACCGTTCGCCGGGCGTCTTCTTCGATCACGACAAGGGCAAAAGCCATTCGTCCGGCAAGCTGCTCTTCGCTGCCCGCGTGATTCCGTATCGCGGTTCCTGGCTCGACATCGAGTTCGACGCCAAGGACATCGTCTATGCCCGTATTGACCGCCGCCGAAAGATCCCCGTGACATCGCTGCTGATGGCGCTTGGCATGGACGGCGAAGAAATCCTGTCGACCTTCTACACGAAGTCCGACTATCAGCGCGACGGCAAGGGCTGGCGCATTCCGTTCAAGCCCGAAACCCTCAAGGGTGCCAAGGCGATCACCGAAATGGTTGACGCCGACACCGGTGAAGTCGTTGTCGAAGCCGGCAAGAAGCTGACGCCGCGTCTGCTCCGCCAGCTCGCCGACAAGGGCCTCAAGGCTCTGAAGGCAACCGACGAAGACCTGTACGGCAACTACCTCGCCGAAGACATCGTCAACTACTCGACGGGTGAAATCTACCTCGAGGCAGGTGATGAGATCGACGAGAAGACGCTGCCGATCATCCTGCAGAACGGTTTCGAAGAGATCCCGGTCCTCGGCATCGACCACATCAACGTCGGCGCCTACATCCGCAACACGCTGACTGCAGACAAGAACGAGAACCGTCAGGACGCTCTGTTCGACATCTACCGCGTCATGCGTCCCGGTGAACCGCCGACGATGGAATCGGCCGAAGCCATGTTCAACTCGCTGTTCTTCGATGCGGAGCGCTACGATCTCTCCGCCGTTGGTCGCGTGAAGATGAACATGCGTCTCGACCTCGACGTCGAAGACACTGTCCGCATCCTGCGCAAGGACGACATCCTGGCCGTGGTCAAGATGCTGGTCGAACTGCGCGACGGCAAGGGCGAAATCGACGACATCGACAACCTCGGCAACCGTCGCGTTCGCTCCGTCGGCGAACTGATGGAAAACCAGTACCGTCTCGGCCTGCTCCGTATGGAGCGCGCGATCAAGGAACGCATGTCCTCGATCGAAATCGACACGGTCATGCCGCAGGACCTGATCAACGCGAAGCCGGCAGCTGCTGCCGTTCGCGAATTCTTCGGCTCCTCGCAGCTCTCGCAGTTCATGGACCAGGTGAACCCGCTTTCGGAAATCACCCACAAGCGCCGTCTTTCGGCACTTGGCCCGGGTGGTCTGACCCGCGAGCGCGCAGGCTTCGAAGTCCGCGACGTTCATCCGACCCACTACGGCCGTATTTGCCCGATCGAAACGCCGGAAGGCCCGAACATCGGTCTGATCAACTCGCTGGCTACCTTCGCACGCGTCAACAAGTACGGCTTCATCGAAAGCCCGTACCGTCGCATCGTTGACGGCAAGGTGACGAACGACGTTCTTTACCTCTCTGCAATGGAAGAAGCGAAGTACTACGTCGCTCAGGCTAACGCCGAACTGTCTGCCGACGGCTCGTTCGTCGACGAATTCGTCGTTTGCCGTCACGCCGGCGAAGTTATGCTCGCTCCGCGCGACAGCATGAACCTGATGGACGTTTCGCCGAAGCAGGTCGTTTCGGTTGCTGCGGCTCTCATCCCGTTCCTGGAAAACGACGACGCCAACCGCGCTCTCATGGGCTCGAACATGCAGCGTCAGGCCGTTCCGCTGCTGCGTGCTGAAGCTCCGTTTGTCGGTACCGGCATGGAGCCGGTTGTCGCCCGCGACTCCGGTGCTGCTATCGGCGCCCGCCGCGGCGGCGTGGTCGACCAGGTCGACGCGACGCGTATCGTTATCCGTGCGACGGAAGACCTCGAAGCTGGCAAGTCCGGCGTCGACATTTACCGTCTGCAGAAGTTCCAGCGTTCGAACCAGAACACCTGC
Source organism: Rhizobium sp. BK538 (assembly GCF_014197575.1). Lineage (NCBI taxonomy): Bacteria > Pseudomonadati > Pseudomonadota > Alphaproteobacteria > Hyphomicrobiales > Rhizobiaceae > Rhizobium > Rhizobium sp. BK538. The sequence continues at coordinate 98,596 of NZ_JACIFT010000014.1, read as the reverse complement.
GTCAACCAGCGCCCGCTGGTAACCGTCGGTGACGTTGTCAACCGTGGCGACATCCTCGCCGACGGTCCGTCGACGGACCTGGGCGATCTCGCTCTCGGCCGTAACGCGCTCGTCGCGTTCATGCCGTGGAACGGCTACAACTACGAAGACTCGATCCTGCTCTCCGAGCGCATCGTTGCTGACGACGTGTTCACGTCCATCCACATCGAAGAGTTCGAAGTGATGGCCCGTGATACAAAGCTTGGTCCGGAAGAAATCACGCGCGACATTCCGAACGTTTCGGAAGAAGCGCTGAAGAACCTCGACGAAGCCGGTATCGTCTACATCGGCGCCGAAGTTCAGCCGGGCGATATCCTCGTCGGCAAGATCACGCCGAAGGGCGAAAGCCCGATGACGCCGGAAGAAAAGCTTCTGCGCGCCATCTTCGGTGAAAAGGCCTCGGACGTCCGCGACACCTCCATGCGCATGCCGCCCGGCACCTACGGCACGATCGTCGAAGTGCGCGTCTTCAATCGCCACGGCGTTGAGAAGGACGAGCGCGCGATGGCGATCGAGCGCGAAGAGATCGAGCGTCTTGCAAAGGACCGCGATGACGAGCAGGCGATCCTCGACCGTAACGTCTACGGCCGTCTGGTCGACATGCTGCGCGGCCAGGTCGCGATTGCTGGCCCGAAGGGCTTCAAAAAGGGCACCGAACTGGCGAACAACGTCGTTTCCGAATATCCCCGCTCGCAGTGGTGGATGTTTGCTGTTGAGGACGAAAAGGTCCAGGGCGAACTCGAAGCTCTCCGCGGCCAGTACGACGAATCCAAGTCGCGCCTTGAACAGCGCTTCATGGACAAGGTCGAGAAGGTCCAGCGCGGCGACGAAATGCCTCCGGGCGTCATGAAGATGGTTAAGGTCTTCGTTGCTGTTAAGCGCAAGATCCAGCCAGGCGACAAGATGGCAGGCCGTCACGGTAACAAGGGTGTCGTGTCGCGTATCGTTCCGGTCGAAGACATGCCGTTCCTGGAAGATGGTACGCACGTCGACGTCGTTCTGAACCCGCTGGGCGTGCCTTCTCGCATGAACGTCGGTCAGATCCTCGAGACGCACCTTGGCTGGGCTTGTGCCGGCATGGGCCGCCAGATCGGTGACATGCTGGAAGCCTACAAGGCCAGCGGCAACATCGAGCCGCTGCGCAAGACGATCGGCGACGTTGTCGGCGACGGTCCGAAGGCCGAACAGGTCAAGGACTTCGACGATGACTCGGTCCTTCGTCTGGCTGACCAGTGGAAGCGCGGCGTTTCGATTGCAACGCCGGTCTTCGACGGCGCTCATGAAGGTGACGTCAATGCGATGCTGGCTCTGGCCGGTCTCAAGGAAAGCGGTCAGTCGACGCTGTACGACGGCCGTACTGGTGAGCAGTTCGACCGCCAGGTGACGGTCGGCTACATCTACATGCTGAAGCTGAACCACTTGGTCGACGATAAGATCCACGCTCGCTCGATCGGTCCTTACTCGCTCGTTACCCAGCAGCCGCTGGGCGGCAAGGCGCAGTTCGGCGGTCAGCGCTTCGGCGAAATGGAAGTCTGGGCTCTGGAAGCATATGGTGCAGCCTACACGCTGCAGGAAATGCTGACGGTGAAGTCGGATGACGTCGCCGGCCGTACCAAGGTCTACGAAGCCATCGTCCGTGGCGACGATACGTTCGAAGCCGGTATTCCGGAAAGCTTCAACGTTCTCGTCAAGGAAATGCGCTCGCTTGGTCTCTCTGTCGAACTCGAGAATTCGAAGGTCGATGAGCAGCAGGCCAGCCAGTTGCCGGACGCCGCCGAGTAACCACTGATAGGGTGTGCGCTGCAACGCAGCGCACACCGTTCCCGCTCTGGCCCCGTGTGTGTCGGCCGAGCAGGGACGATTTCGCCGCATTCTGCGGTTATTGTCGTTTTGAGCGTTGGCGCGGCTCCCGGGATTTGCCGCCGTCCATGCAAGCTAAGGGCGCATCCGCCCATGAAGGAGACAGGCATGAACCAAGAGGTCATGAATCTTTTCAATCCGCAGGTGCCTGCACAGAACTTCGATTCCATCCGGATTTCGATTGCTTCTCCGGAGAAGATTCTTTCCTGGTCTTACGGTGAGATCAAGAAGCCGGAAACCATCAACTACCGTACGTTCAAGCCGGAACGCGACGGTCTCTTCTGCGCGCGCATCTTCGGACCGATCAAGGACTACGAGTGCCTGTGCGGCAAGTACAAGCGCATGAAGTACAAGGGCATCATCTGCGAAAAGTGCGGCGTTGAAGTTACGCTGTCGCGCGTTCGCCGTGAGCGCATGGGCCATATCGAGCTCGCCGCTCCGGTCGCCCACATCTGGTTCCTGAAGTCGCTGCCATCACGCATCTCGACGTTGCTCGACATGACGCTGAAGGATGTCGAGCGCGTTCTCTACTTCGAAAACTACATTGTCACCGAGCCGGGCCTCACCGCCCTCAAGGAGCACCAGCTCCTCTCGGAAGAAGAGTACATGCTGGCCGTCGACGAATACGGTGAAGACCAGTTCACGGCCATGATCGGCGCTGAGGCTATCTACGAGATGCTGGCCTCGATGAACCTCGAAAAGATCGCGGGCGATCTGCGCTCGGAGCTTGCCGACACGACGTCGGATCTCAAGCAGAAGAAGCTGATGAAGCGCCTGAAGATCGTCGAGAACTTCATGGAGTCGGGCAACCGTCCGGAATGGATGATCATGAAGGTCGTTCCGGTGATCCCGCCGGATCTGCGTCCGCTGGTTCCGCTCGACGGTGGTCGTTTCGCGACGTCGGACCTCAACGATCTGTACCGCCGCGTCATCAACCGTAACAACCGTCTGAAGCGCCTGATCGAACTGCGCGCTCCGGGCATCATCATCCGCAACGAAAAGCGCATGCTGCAGGAATCTGTAGACGCGCTGTTCGACAACGGCCGTCGCGGCCGCGTCATCACCGGCGCCAACAAGCGTCCGCTGAAGTCGCTGTCCGACATGCTGAAGGGCAAGCAGGGCCGCTTCCGTCAGAACCTGCTCGGCAAGCGCGTCGACTACTCCGGCCGTTCCGTCATCGTGACCGGTCCGGAACTCAAGCTGCACCAGTGCGGTCTTCCGAAGAAGATGGCGCTCGAGCTCTTCAAGCCGTTCATCTATGCCCGCCTCGACGCCAAGGGTTATTCCTCGACCGTCAAGCAGGCGAAGAAGCTGGTGGAAAAGGAAAAGCCTGAGGTTTGGGATATCCTCGACGAGGTCATCCGCGAGCATCCGGTTCTCCTGAACCGAGCACCGACGCTGCACCGTCTGGGCATCCAGGCCTTCGAACCTACCCTGGTCGAAGGCAAGGCGATCCAGTTGCATCCGCTCGTCTGCACGGCCTTTAACGCCGACTTCGACGGTGACCAGATGGCGGTTCACGTGCCGCTATCGCTCGAAGCTCAGCTCGAAGCCCGCGTTCTGATGATGTCGACGAACAACATCCTGCACCCTGCAAACGGTGCACCGATCATCGTTCCGTCACAGGACATGGTTCTCGGCCTCTACTATCTCTCGATCATGAACCAGAACGAGCCGGGCGAAGGTATGGCCTTCTCCGACCTCGGCGAACTGCATCATGCGCTTGAGACCAAGGTCGTCACGCTGCACACCAAGATCCGCGGCCGCTTCAAGTCGATCGGTGAGGACGGCAAGCCGTACTCGAAGATCTACGAAACGACTCCGGGCCGTCTGCTCATCGGTGAACTCCTGCCGAAGAACGGCAAGGTGACCTTCGACGTCTGCAACCAGGAAATGACCAAGAAGAACATCTCCAAGATGATCGACGCGGTCTACCGCCATTGCGGCCAGAAGGACACAGTCATTTTCTGCGACCGCATCATGCAGCTCGGCTTCAGCCATGCCTGCCGCGCCGGCATTTCGTTCGGCAAGGACGACATGGTCATTCCGGACACCAAGGCGAAGATCGTTGGTGACACCGAAAACCTGGTCAAGGAATACGAGCAGCAGTACAACGACGGTCTCATCACACAGGGCGAAAAGTACAACAAGGTTGTCGACGCCTGGGGCAAGGCCACCGAGAAGGTCGCCGAAGACATGATGGCCCGCATCAAGGCCGTCGAATTCGATGAAAAGACCGGTCGCCAGAAGCCGATGAACGCCATTTACATGATGTCGCACTCGGGCGCCCGCGGTTCTCCGAACCAGATGCGCCAGCTGGGCGGCATGCGCGGCCTCATGGCCAAGCCGTCGGGCGAAATCATCGAAACGCCGATCACCTCGAACTTCAAGGAAGGCCTGACCGTCAACGAGTACTTCAACTCGACGCACGGCGCCCGTAAGGGTCTCGCAGATACCGCCTTGAAGACCGCGAACTCTGGTTACCTGACCCGTCGTCTCGTCGACGTCGCACAGGATTGCATCGTCAACTCGGTGGATTGCGGCACCGACAAGGGCCTCACCATGACCGCCATCGTCGATGCCGGTCAGGTCGTGGCCTCGCTCGGCGCTCGTATCCTCGGCCGTACCGCGCTGGATGATATCGATCATCCGGTCACCGGCGAGCGTATCGTCGATGCCGGCAAGATGATCCTCGAGCCCGATGTCATCGAGATCGAAAAGGCTGGTATCCAGTCGATCCGCATCCGCTCGGCCCTGACCTGTGAAATCCAGACGGGTGTTTGCGCGGTCTGCTATGGTCGTGACCTTGCACGCGGTACGCCTGTCAACATGGGCGAAGCGGTCGGTGTTATCGCTGCTCAGTCGATCGGCGAGCCGGGCACTCAGCTCACCATGCGTACGTTCCACCTTGGTGGTACGGCAACGGTGGTCGACCAGTCGTTCCTGGAAGCTTCGTATGAAGGCACGGTTCAGATCAAGAACCGCAACCTGCTGCGCAACTCGGATGGCAACCTCGTTGCCATGGGCCGCAACATGACCGTCCAGATCCTGGACGAGCGTGGCGTCGAGCGCTCCTCGCAGCGCGTTGCCTATGGTTCGAAGCTGCATGTCGACGATGGCGACAAGGTCAAGCGTGGTCAGCGTCTGGCAGAGTGGGATCCCTACACCCGTCCGATGATGACGGAAGTGGCTGGTACCGTTCAGTTCGAAGACGTGGTCGACGGTCTCTCGGTTCTCGAAGCGACCGACGAATCCACAGGTATCACCAAGCGTCAGGTTATCGACTGGCGTTCGACCCCGCGTGGTTCGGACCTCAAGCCGGCAATCGTCATCAAGGATGCCAGTGGTAATGTCATGAAGCTGTCCCGCGGTGGTGACGCCCGCTTCCTGCTGTCGGTCGACGCGATCCTGTCGGTCGAGCCGGGCACGAAGGTGTCGCAGGGTGACGTGCTTGCACGTTCGCCGCTCGAAAGCGCCAAGACCAAGGACATCACCGGTGGTCTGCCGCGTGTTGCTGAACTGTTCGAAGCTCGTCGTCCGAAGGACCACGCCATCATCGCTGAGATCGATGGCACGATCCGCCTCGGCCGCGACTACAAGAACAAGCGTCGCGTCATCATCGAGCCGGCAGAAGACGGTGTTGAGCCTGTTGAATACCTGATCCCGAAGGGCAAACCCTTCCACCTTCAGGAAGGCGATTATATCGAAAAGGGTGACTACATCCTCGACGGTAACCCGGCTCCGCACGACATCCTGGCGATCAAGGGCGTCGAAGCTCTGGCTTCGTACCTCGTCAACGAAATCCAGGAAGTCTATCGCTTGCAGGGCGTTGTCATCAACGACAAGCACATCGAAGTGATTGTCCGTCAGATGCTGCAGAAGGTGGAAATCACCGATGCCGGCGACTCGACCTATATCGTCGGCGACAACGTCGACCGTATCGAGCTCGAAGACGTCAACGATACGCTGATCGAACAGGGCAAGAAGCCTGCTTACGGCGATCCGGTTCTGCTGGGTATCACCAAGGCGTCGCTGCAGACCCCGTCGTTCATCTCGGCTGCTTCGTTCCAGGAGACCACAAAGGTTCTCACGGAAGCTGCGATCGCCGGCAAGACCGACGGCCTACAGGGTCTGAAGGAAAACGTCATTGTTGGTCGCCTGATCCCGGCCGGTACCGGTGGCACGATGACGCAGATCCGCCGCATCGCTACGTCGCGCGACGAGATGATCCTCGAAGAACGCCGCAAGGGCACGGGCGCCGATGTTGCCACCCCGATGCTGCAGGATCTCGCGGGTGAGAGCGCACCGGCTGCCGAATAGTCGGCAGCTTGGTTCTCAGAATTGAATTAAAAAGCCGCCCGGAGTGATCCGGGCGGCTTTTGTTTTCGCGTTTTTTGTCAGGGTGAGTACGAGAGGCTCAGCCAAGTAGCGGTAAGAAGTGCTCCATGCCGTAGCCCAGCCGTGTGCGGGCGTCGTCGAAGCCAAGCCAGAAGAAGCAGAACAGGATCGGACTTCCGCCGCTGAACGGCGTCATTTCGCGATGCAACCAGCTGGCGGGTTGCTCACCTTCGACGGGAATGTGGAAGTAGTGCCGCCGGTGACAAAATTCGGTTCCGTCCTTGGAAAAGCGATAGTCATGAAAGATGAGCGGGCGAGGGGAGTTTCGGGCAGGATCCCGGTCTCTTCCGAGAACTCGCGAAGTGCCGCGGCGGCGATATCTTCGCCAGTCTCCACCGTGCCCCCCGGAACCTGAAGCGCGACCTCCGGGAAGTCGGGCTCATCGAAACCCAGCAGCCGGTCGCGCCAGGTGGCATAGATCAGCACCTTGAGCGCATCCGGCTCCATCGGGGTCTCAGCTGAAGCGGATGATCGCGACTTCGCCGTCGACGGCGCCCTGGTAGGCGGAGGCATGCGGCTCCTCTTCCGGGACTTCGGTCAGCATGCCGATCTGGTCGAGGTCCGCCTCGATGAAGCCTTCTTCGGCGAGAGCGTTCAGGGCCTCGCGCACGGCGCTGTCGTCATCGGCGGCCTTGAGCATGATGTGGAGGTCGACGCCGTCGCTGTCATCGGACTGATAGCCCTTGCCGATGATGATGAAGACCATCGGTCCTTCGGAATTGTTGTCATTGTCGGGAGCGGTAATCATCGGAGGTCCTTCGATTCGAGATTTGAATCTGATTTCATGCGCTTAGCGGCTGCAATCAGCGATTCCATAGCTGCTTTTTGCTCCAATGCTCAAGTTTATCTTGGCGGTCGGTGGCGAATTCGCCTAGAAGGCCCAAAAGAGCGCGCAATGGCCCGGTTTCAAGGCGTTCCGCCGAAGTTTATTTGTTAACGGCCTTGACGAGACGGCGGGAAACCAGTAGTACCCGCGCCATCCGGACCCATGTGAGGCATGGCCATTCGGGGCGACGCGCCCCGGAGATCACCTCAAACAAGGTTCGAAACGCACGTTGAAGATATGATGCCTGCACGCATGACGCATGTCTTTTGCGTCCTCTGCTCTCAGTGGTCCATCTGCGAAAGCGGATCGGGCCACGTTTTGCGCATTGAGACAAGCGTGTGATCTTGCCGGAGACGGCGCGAGTTACGCCCGCAAGGGATTGAGATATAAACGTAAGGGATGGTTGAATGCCTACCGTAAACCAGCTTATCCGCAAGCCGCGTCAGGCGAACGTAAAGCGTAATAAGGTTCCTGCCCTGCAGGAAAACCCTCAAAAGCGCGGCGTTTGCACCCGCGTCTACACGACGACGCCGAAGAAGCCGAACTCGGCTCTCCGTAAGGTCGCAAAGATCCGTCTGACCAACGGCTTCGAAGTCATTGGTTACATTCCCGGTGAAGGTCACAACCTTCAGGAACACTCTGTCGTCATGATCCGTGGCGGCCGTGTTAAGGACCTTCCGGGTGTCCGTTACCACATCATTCGCGGCGTTCTCGATACCCAGGGTGTCAAGAACCGCAAGCAGCGCCGTTCGAAGTACGGTGCGAAGCGTCCGAAGTAATTCGGTTTTGAAATCCCGGCGCTGCGCGAGGTCCTCCGCGTGGTAGAGCGTCTAAACCATTGAAGAGACGAGAAGTATGTCCCGACGTCACAGAGCAGAAAAGCGCGAGATCAACCCGGATCCGAAGTTCGGCGATCTGGTTGTTACCAAGTTCATGAATGCAATCATGCTTGACGGCAAGAAGTCTGTCGCAGAGAGCATTGTATACGGCGCATTCGACGCCGTGCAGGGCAAGTCCAAGCAGGAGCCGCTCGGCGTGTTCCATCAGGCTCTGGACAACGTTGCTCCGCACGTTGAAGTCCGTTCGCGCCGCGTTGGTGGTGCAACCTATCAGGTTCCGGTTGATGTTCGTCCGGAGCGCCGTCAGGCCCTGGCGATCCGCTGGCTGATTGCTGCTGCGCGCAAGCGCAACGAAACGACCATGGTCGACCGACTGTCGGGCGAGCTTCTCGATGCATCCAACAACCGTGGTTCCGCGGTCAAGAAGCGCGAAGACACGCACAAGATGGCTGATGCCAACCGTGCGTTCTCGCATTATCGCTGGTAATCCCGAACGGGTTCGAAAGGCAGTCCACAATGGCTCGCGAATATAAAATCGAAGACTACCGTAATTTCGGTATCATGGCGCACATCGACGCCGGCAAGACGACGACGACCGAGCGTATCCTTTACTACACCGGCAAGTCGCACAAGATCGGCGAAGTGCACGATGGCGCGGCCACGATGGACTGGATGGAGCAGGAGCAGGAGCGTGGCATCACGATCACCTCCGCTGCCACCACGACCTTCTGGAAGGGCCGTGACGGCAAGATGCGCCGCTTCAACATCATCGACACCCCCGGCCACGTCGACTTCACCATCGAAGTCGAGCGTTCGCTGCGCGTTCTCGACGGTGCTATTGCTCTTCTTGATGCCAACGCAGGTGTTGAGCCGCAGACGGAAACCGTCTGGCGTCAGGCTGAGAAGTACAACGTTCCGCGTATGATCTTCTGCAACAAGATGGACAAGACCGGTGCGGACTTCTACCGCTCGGTCGAGATGATCAAGACCCGTCTCGGCGCAACGGCTGTCGTCATGCAGCTGCCGATCGGCGCAGAAAGCGACTTCAAGGGCGTCGTCGACCTGATCGAGATGAACGCTCTCGTATGGCGCGATGAATCACTCGGCGCTCAGTGGGACGTCGTCGAAATCCCGGAAGACCTGAAGGCTAAGGCTGAAGAATATCGCGAAAAGCTGATCGAGACCGTTGTCGAGATCGACGAAGCCGCGATGGAAGCCTACCTCGAAGGCAACATGCCTGACAACGATCAGATCCGCGCGCTCGTCCGTCGCGGTACGATCGACGTCAAGTTCCATCCGATGTTCTGCGGCACCGCTTTCAAGAACAAGGGCGTTCAGCCGCTGCTCGACGCGGTTGTCGACTACCTGCCGTCGCCACTCGACATTCCGGCGATCAAGGGCATCGACTTCAAGACCGAAGCCGAAATCGAACGCCATGCTGACGACTCCGAGCCGCTTTCGATGCTCGCGTTCAAGATCATGAACGACCCCTTCGTCGGTTCGCTGACTTTCGCACGCATCTACTCCGGCAAGCTCGAAAAGGGTTCGTCGGTTTTGAACACGGTCAAGGACAAGCGCGAGCGTGTCGGCCGTATGCTGCAGATGCACTCGAATTCGCGTGAAGACATTGATGAAGCTTTCGCAGGCGACATCGTTGCTCTCGCCGGTCTCAAGGAAACCACCACGGGTGACACGCTCTGCGATCCGCTGAAGCCTGTTATTCTCGAGCGCATGGAATTCCCCGAGCCGGTCATCCAGATCGCGATCGAGCCGAAGTCCAAGGGCGACCAGGAAAAGATGGGCCTCGCGCTCAACCGCCTGGCTGCTGAAGATCCGTCCTTCCGCGTCAAGACCGACCAGGAATCCGGCCAGACGATCATTGCCGGCATGGGCGAACTTCACCTCGACATCATCGTCGACCGTATGCGTCGCGAGTTCAAGGTCGAAGCAAACGTCGGTGCGCCGCAAGTTGCTTACCGCGAAACCATCACGCGCCAGCACGAAGAAGACTACACGCACAAGAAGCAGTCCGGTGGTACCGGTCAGTTCGCGCGCGTCAAGATCGTCTTCGAACCGAACCCGGAAGGCGACGACTTCAAGTTCGAATCCAAGATCGTCGGCGGTGCTGTTCCGAAGGAATACATTCCGGGCGTTCAGAAGGGTATCGAAAGCGTTCTGTCCTCCGGTCCGCTGGCGGGCTTCCCGATGCTCGGCGTCAAGGCGACGCTCATCGACGGTGCCTTCCACGATGTTGACTCGTCTGTCCTCGCGTTCGAAATCGCTTCTCGCGCTTGCTTCCGTGAAGCAGCCAAGAAGGCCGGCGCTCAGCTGCTCGAGCCGATGATGAAGGTCGAAGTTGTCACGCCGGAAGATTACGTCGGCGACGTGATCGGCGACCTGAACTCTCGCCGTGGCCAGATCCAAGGTCAGGAAAGCCGTGGCGTCGCGGTTGTCATCAACGCGAACGTCCCGCTGGCGAACATGTTCAAGTACGTCGACAACCTGCGCTCCATGTCTCAGGGCCGCGCGCAGTACACGATGACGTTTGATCACTATTCACCGGTCCCCTCGAACGTCGCAACCGAAATCCAGGCAAAGTATTCCGGCCAGAAGTGACCGGAATACCAATTGACCGATAACAAGAATTAGATCCCTCAGGGGACCTTAAAAGAGTGGAGAGCCCACATGGCAAAGAGTAAGTTTGAGCGCAACAAGCCGCACGTTAACATCGGCACGATCGGCCACGTTGACCACGGCAAGACGTCTCTGACGGCAGCGATCACGAAGTATTTCGGCGAGTTCAAGGCGTACGACCAGATCGACGCGGCTCCGGAAGAAAAGGCCCGCGGCATCACCATCTCGACGGCGCACGTCGAATATGAGACGCCGAACCGTCACTATGCCCACGTTGACTGCCCCGGCCACGCCGACTACGTCAAGAACATGATCACCGGTGCCGCCCAGATGGACGGCGCGATCCTGGTGTGCTCGGCAGCTGACGGCCCGATGCCGCAGACCCGCGAGCACATCCTGCTGGCTCGCCAGGTTGGCGTTCCGGCGATCGTCGTGTTCCTCAACAAGGTTGACCAGGTTGACGACGCCGAGCTTCTCGAACTCGTCGAGCTGGAAGTGCGCGAGCTTCTGTCGTCCTACGACTTCCCGGGCGACGACATTCCGGTCATCAAGGGCTCGGCTCTTGCCGCTCTGGAAGACTCCGACAAGAAGATCGGCGAAGACGCGATCCGCGAGCTGATGGCGGCTGTTGACGCCTACATCCCGACGCCTGAGCGCCCGATCGACCAGCCGTTCCTGATGCCGATCGAAGACGTGTTCTCGATCTCCGGCCGTGGTACGGTCGTGACCGGCCGCGTCGAGCGTGGCATTGTCAAGGTTGGTGAAGAAGTCGAAATCGTCGGCATCCGCCCGACCTCGAAGACGACGGTTACCGGCGTTGAAATGTTCCGCAAGCTGCTCGACCAGGGCCAGGCTGGCGACAACATCGGTGCACTGGTTCGCGGTGTGAACCGTGACGGCGTCGAGCGTGGTCAGATCCTGTGCAAGCCGGGCTCTGTCAAGCCGCACAAGAAGTTCAAGGCTGAAGCCTACATCCTGACGAAGGAAGAAGGCGGCCGTCATACGCCGTTCTTCACCAACTACCGTCCGCAGTTCTACTTCCGCACGACGGACGTGACCGGCATCGTCACCCTGCCGGAAGGCACGGAAATGGTTATGCCTGGCGATAACGTCACGGTTGACGTCGAGCTGATCGTTCCGATCGCGATGGAAGAAAAGCTGCGCTTCGCTATCCGCGAAGGCGGCCGTACGGTCGGCGCAGGCATCGTTGCCTCCATCGTCGAGTAATCGAGAGCCGGCCACTTCGCCTGAGGCGGCCGATTCGATGACATTATTATGATGCAAGCGGCTCTAGCCGCTTGCTTATTACAGCAAAATGTTGCAAATGGCGCGCGAGCGCGATTTGCGCCCTGCTTCGCTCGTCGAAGCGGGTGACTACAGCAAACAATAAGGTGGGCTGGAAGGCCTGAAGACTGGATAGGGACACCGTAACCCGGCGCCTCTCTCGATCTTTGAAACCGGTGGTCCGCCTTAGGAATAAAAACAGCCCGTGCCTATCCGAAAGGCGCACGGGATAACAAACACAAGGATAACGTCGAATGAACGGCCAAAATATCCGCATTCGCCTGAAGGCGTTCGATCACCGCATTCTCGACGCTTCGACGCGCGAGATCGTGTCGACGGCGAAGCGCACCGGAGCTAGCGTCCGGGGCCCCGTTCCGCTTCCGACTCGCATCGAGAAGTTTACGGTCAACCGGTCCCCACACATCGACAAGAAGAGCCGCGAGCAGTTCGAGATGCGCACGCATAAGCGCCTTCTCGACATCGTTGACCCGACACCGCAGACGGTAGACGCGCTGATGAAGCTCGATCTCGCCGCTGGTGTCGATGTTGAGATCAAGCTCTGAGCCTAGCTCGAGCTGAGTTGGAAGGATTGAACCGATGCGTTCAGGTGTGATTGCACAGAAGGTCGGCATGACCCGCGTCTATAACGACGCCGGCGAACATGTTCCGGTAACAGTACTGCGTATGGAAGGCTGCCAGGTTGTAGCCCAGCGCACAGTGGAAAAGAACGGCTACGCCGCAGTTCAGCTCGGTGCTGGCACGGCGAAGGTCAAGAATACGTCGAAGGCGATGCGCGGTAACTTCGCTGTTGCCAACGTCGAGCCGAAGGCCAAGCTGGCGGAATTCCGCGTCACGGAAGACAACCTCCTCGAGGTTGGCACCGAGCTCAAGGCTGGTCACTTCGCAGCTGGTCAGCTCGTCGATGTGACGGGTACGACGATCGGTAAGGGCTTTGCGGGCGCCATGAAGCGTCACGGTTTCGGCGGTCTTCGCGCCACGCACGGTGTGTCTGTTTCGCACCGCTCGCATGGTTCGACGGGTTCACGCCAGGATCCGGGCAAGGTTTTCAAGAACAAGAAGATGGCTGGTCACATGGGCCAGACGCGCGTTACGACTCAGAACCTTGAAGTGGTTTCGACCGATGAAGATCGCGGTCTGATTCTGATCAAGGGTGCAGTACCCGGTTCCAAGGGTGCCTGGATCATTGTGCGCGACGCCGTCAAGTCGGCCGCGAAGTAAGGGAGCCAGACCAATGGAATTCAACGTCAAGACCCTCGAGGGAAAAGACGCAGGGAAGGTTTCTCTTTCTGACGCGATTTTCGGCCTTGAGCCCCGCGAAGACATTCTTGCCCGCGTGATCCGCTGGCAGCTTGCCAAGAAGCAGCAGGGCACGCACCAGGCAAAGGGCCGCGCGGACGTTTCGCGCACCGGCGCCAAGATGTACAAGCAGAAGGGTACGGGCCGCGCTCGTCACCATTCTGCTCGCGCTCCGCAGTTCCGCGGCGGTGGTAAGGCCCACGGCCCGGTCGCTCGCAGCCACGAACACGATCTTCCCAAGAAGGTTCGTGCTCTCGGTTTGCGGCACGCCCTCTCGGCCAAGCTGAAGTCCGATGATGTCATCATCATCGACAACCTGGTTGCTGCAGAAGCAAAGACCAAGGCACTGGCTTCCGTTTTCGAGACGCTCGGCCTGACCAACGCTCTCTTCATCGGTGGCGCTGAACTTGATGGCAACTTCAAGCTCGCAGCCAAGAACATCCCGAATATCGATGTTCTGCCGATCCAGGGCATCAACGTTTATGACATCGTGCGCCGCGGCAAGCTCGTGCTTTCCAAGGCTGCCGTTGAAGCTCTAGAGGAGCGTTTCAAGTGACCGATCTTCGCCACTATGATGTGATCGTCTCGCCGGCGATCACCGAAAAGTCCACTCTGGTATCGGAAAACAACCAGGTTGTTTTCAACGTCGCCAAGACGGCGTCGAAGCCGGAAATCAAGGCTGCAGTCGAGGCGCTCTTCGGCGTCAAGGTCACGGCCGTCAACACTCTGCTCCGCAAGGGCAAGACCAGGCGTTTTCGCGGTATTGCCGGCAAGCAGAAGGACGTGAAGAAGGCAATCGTGACTTTGGCTGAAGGCCAGACGATCGACGTCTCCACCGGTCTCTGAGGAATAAAAAAATGGCATTGAAAACATTCAATCCGACGACCCCGAGCCAGCGTCAGCTGGTCATCGTTGATCGCTCCTCGCTCTACAAGGGCAAGCCGGTCAAGGCGCTGACGGAAGGTCTGACCAAGAGCGGCGGTCGTAACAACCTCGGCCGCATCACCGCCCGCTTCATCGGCGGCGGTCACAAGCGCACTTATCGTCTGGTCGACTTCAAGCGTCGCAAGTTTGACGTCGAGGGCACCGTCGAGCGCATCGAATACGATCCGAACCGTACCGCGTTCATCGCGCTGGTGACCTATGCTGACGGCGAAAAGGCCTACATCATCGCTCCGCAGCGCCTTGCTGCCGGCGACAAGGTCATCGCTTCGGAGAAGGCTGTCGACGTGAAGCCCGGCAACACCATGCCGCTGCAGTTCATCCCGGTCGGCTCCATCATCCACAACGTGGAAATGAAGCCTGGCAAGGGTGGTCAGATCGCTCGCTCTGCTGGTTCCTATGCACAGCTCGTCGGCCGCGACCAGGGCATGGCGATCCTTCGCCTGAACTCTGGCGAGCAGCGCCTCGTGCACGGCACTTGCCTCGCTTCGATCGGTGCGGTTTCGAACCCTGATCACGCCAACATCAACGACGGCAAGGCCGGTCGTACGGTTTGGCGCGGCAAGCGTCCGCATAACCGCGGTGTTGTCATGAACCCGGTCGACCACCCGCACGGCGGTGGTGAGGGCCGTACCTCTGGTGGTCGTCACCCGGTTACTCCGTGGGGTAAGCCGACCAAGGGCAAGCGCACCCGGTCGAACAAGTCGACTGACAAGATGATCATGCGCTCGCGTCATCAGCGTAAGAAGTAAGAGAGGAAGTCTCCAATGGCTCGTTCAGTATGGAAAGGTCCGTTCGTTGACGGCTATCTTCTCAAGAAGGCTGAGAAGGTTCGTGAAGGCGGACGTGCAGAAGTAATCAAGATCTGGAGCCGTCGCTCCACGATTCTGCCGCAGTTCGTCGGTCTCACCTTCGGCGTCTACAACGGCAGCAAGCATGTTCCGGTCAGTGTCAATGAAGACATGGTCGGTCACAAATTCGGTGAATTCTCTCCGACCCGGACCTACTACGGTCACGGTGCGGACAAGAAGGCAAAGAGGAAGTAATCATGGGCAAGGCAAAAGCCGAACGCCGGCTGAAGGACAACGAGGCGCAAGCAGTCGCCCGTACGCTCCGCGTCAGCCCACAGAAGCTCAACCTCGTTGCTGCGGCTATCCGCGGCAAGAAGGTCGATCGTGCACTCGCTGAGCTGGAATTCTCCCGCAAGCGCATCGCAGGCGCTGTCAAGAAGACGCTCGAATCTGCGATCGCAAACGCCGAGAACAACCACGATCTCGACGTTGACACGCTGGTTGTCGCAGAAGCCTACGTAGGCAAGTCGATCGTCATGAAGCGTTTCCACGCTCGTGGCCGTGGCCGTGCATCTCGTGTCGAGAAGCCGTTCGCGCACCTCACGATCGTTGTCCGCGAAGTGCAGGCACAAGAGGAGGCCGCATAATGGGTCAGAAAATTAATCCAATCGGTTTCCGTCTTGGCATCAACCGTACCTGGGATAGCCGCTGGTTTGCGGACAATGCCGAGTACGGCCAGCTGCTGCACGAAGACCTGAAGATGCGCAAGTTCGTGATGAGCGAACTGAAGCAGGCCGGTATCGCCAAAGTGGTCATCGAGCGTCCGCACAAGAAGTGCCGCGTCACGATCCACTCGGCTCGTCCGGGACTGATCATCGGCAAAAAGGGCGCAGACATCGACAAGCTCCGCAAGAAGCTGTCGGAGATGACGAATTCCGAAACGCACCTCAACATCGTTGAAGTTCGCAAGCCGGAAGTCGACGCTACGCTCGTCGCACAGTCGATCGCTCAGCAGCTCGAGCGTCGTGTTGCTTTCCGTCGCGCTATGAAGCGTGCCGTTCAGTCTGCGATGCGTCTTGGCGCCGAAGGCATCAAGATCACCTGCGCAGGCCGTCTCGGCGGTGCTGAAATCGCTCGTACGGAGTGGTACCGCGAAGGTCGCGTTCCGCTGCACACGCTGCGCGCTGACATCGACTACGGTACGGCTGAAGCGGAGACCGCTTTTGGCATCTGCGGCATCAAGGTTTGGATCTTCAAGGGCGAAATCCTTGAGCACGATCCGATGGCCTCCGAGCGCCGCGCACTCGAGGGTGACGCTCAGGGTCCGGCAAGCCGTGATCGCGATCGTCGCCGCGACAACGCTTAATAGCGTTGGTGGCAGATAAGTTCGGAGAATAAGAAAATGTTGCAGCCAAAGCGTACCAAGTACCGCAAGCAATTTAAGGGCCGCATCAAGGGCGTCGCCAAGGGTGGTTCAGACCTGGCCTTCGGCGAATTCGGCCTTAAGGCTCAAGAGCCGAACCGCGTGAATGCGCGCGAGATCGAAGCGGCCCGCCGCGCGATCACGCGTTACATGAAGCGCGCCGGCCGTGTATGGATCCGCGTGTTCCCGGATGTTCCGGTAACCGCAAAGCCGACCGAAGTCCGTATGGGTAAGGGTAAGGGCTCTGTTGAATATTGGGCATGCAAGGTCAAGCCAGGCCGTATGATGTTCGAAATCGACGGTGTCAGCGAAGAAATTGCTCGCGAAGCGCTTCGCCTCGGCTCTGCCAAGCTCTCGGTCAAGACGCGCTTCGTTCAGCGCATTGCAGAGTAAGGAGCAAGGCAGATGAAAGCCGAAGAAGTACGCGGCCTCACGGCCGACCAGCTCAAGGACAAGCTCGCCGACCTGAAGAAGGAGCAGTTCAACCTGCGCTTCCAGAAGGCAACCGGTCAGCTGGAAAAGTCCTCGCGCATCAACGAAGTTCGCAAGGACATCGCCCGCGTGAAAACCATTGCCCGCCAAAAGGCGGCAGAAGCAAAGGCGTAAAGGAAAAGATCATGCCGAAGCGCATTCTGCAGGGCGTTGTCGTTGGCGACAAGAACGAGAAGACTGTCGTAGTTCGCGTTGAGCGTCGTTTCGCTCACCCGCTGCTCCAGAAGACCGTTCGTCGTTCCAAGAAGTACAAGGCTCACGACGAAAACAACCAGTACAAGATCGGCGATACCGTATCCATCGAGGAATGCGCGCCGATCTCGAAGGATAAGCGCTGGACGGTCGTTTCCGCCCAGGCCAAGTAAGATTTTTGCGCGAGGCCTTGCGTCTCGCGGAAATATCTGTATGAAGCAGCGTCAGAACGCTCGTTCGTCGGGCGTTCTTTTGCTTTGAGCGCACGGAAGGTCCCGTTGGGAAACCACCCTGGCACGATCGATCCCGCGCTATTCAAGCTATGCCGTGTTTTCGCCTGCTCTCGTAGCAAGCGGCCGGCTGACAATTTTCATAAGCCGGGGAAGGGGGCTCGTAGCCCAACCATTCCGGTAAACCAAGAAGGCGACCTGATATGATTCAGATGCAAACAAACCTCGACGTGGCGGATAATTCCGGCGCACGTCGTGTCATGTGCATCAAGGTGCTGGGCGGCTCGAAGCGCAAGTATGCCGGGATCGGCGACGTTATCGTCGTTTCGATCAAGGAGGCGATCCCGCGTGGCCGCGTGAAGAAGGGTGACGTGATGAAGGCGGTGGTCGTTCGTACCGCCAAGGAAATCCGTCGCGTTGATGGCAGCATCATCCGCTTCGACACGAATGCAGCAGTCCTCATCGACAACAAGAAAGAGCCGATCGGCACCCGTATCTTCGGACCGGTTCCGCGCGAACTTCGCGCCAAGAACCACATGAAGATCATCTCGCTGGCTCCCGAAGTACTGTAAGGAGCGCGAACGATGCAAAAGATTCGTAAGGGCGACAAGGTCGTCATGCTCGCAGGCAAGGACAAGGGCCGTACCGGCGAAGTCCTTCAGGTTCTGCCCAAGGAAGATCGCGCCGTTGTTCGTGGCGTCAATGTCGTAAAGCGCCACCAGCGCCAGACGCAGACCCAGGAAGCCGGCATCATCACCAAGGAAGCCTCGGTTCATTTGTCCAACGTTGCAATCATCGACAAGGACGGCAAGCCGACCCGTGTTGGTTTCAAGGTTGTTGACGGCAAGAAGGTCCGTGTGGCCAAGCGTTCCGGTGAGGTGATCTGATGGCTGAGGCAAAGTACGAGCCGCGGCTCAAGAAGGAATACGTCGAGCGCATTCGTGCGGCTATGCAGGAGAAGTTCTCCTACGCCAACGAGATGATGATCCCGAAGCTCGACAAGATCGTCATCAACATGGGTGTTGGCGAAGCGACGGCTGATTCGAAGAAGCCAACTGTTGCCGCAGCTGACCTGGCCGCTATCGCTGGTCAGAAGCCGGTCATCACCCGTGCACGCAACTCCATCGCTGGCTTTAAGGTCCGCGAACAGATGCCGATCGGCGCAAAGGTCACCCTGCGCGGCGCTCGCATGTACGAGTTCCTGGACCGTCTCGTGAACATCGCGCTTCCGCGCGTTCGCGACTTCCGCGGCCTGAACCCGAAAAGCTTTGACGGCCGTGGCAACTTCGCCATGGGCATCAAGGAGCACATTGTGTTCCCTGAGATCAACTACGACAAGGTTGATCAGATGTGGGGCATGGACATCATCGTTTGCACGACGGCAACGAAGGACGACGAAGCACGGGCTCTGCTGACAGAGTTCAACTTCCCGTTCCGTCAGTAACCGTAACGACGAGCGTAGAAAAGGAACCGCACATGGCGAAGACAAGCGCAGTTGAAAAGAACAAGCGCCGCCGTACTACGGTCGCCAACCAGGCTGCCAAGCGCGCAGCTCTAAAGGCGATCATCATGAACCAGGCTCTTCCGATCGAAGAGCGGTTCAAGGCCTCGATCAAGCTGGCATCCCTGCCGCGCGATGGATCCAAGACCCGCATTCGCAACCGTTGCGAAGTATCGGGCCGTCCGCGCGCATACTACCGCAAACTGCGCATGTCGCGTATCGCGCTGCGTGAACTCGGCAATCTCGGCAAGGTGCCGGGTATCGTCAAGTCGAGCTGGTAAGGAGCAGGTTAGATGACAATGACTGATCCGTTGGGCGATATGCTCACTCGCATCCGCAACGGCGCTTCTCGCCGCAAGTCGTCGGTCTCGACGCCTGCTTCGAAGCTCCGTGCACGCGTTCTCGATGTTCTGCAGTCCGAAGGCTACATCCGTGGCTATTCCGTTGTCGATTTCGGCAATGGCAAGTCGGAGCTCAACATCGAACTCAAGTACTATGAAGGCGCATCGGTGATCCGTGAGATCGGCCGTGTGTCCAAGCCGGGCCGCCGGGTTTATGTCTCGGTCAAGTCCATTCCGCAGGTCGCGAACGGCCTCGGCATCACCATCCTTTCGACCCCGAAGGGCGTGATGGCCGATCACCAGGCTCGCGAACAGAACGTTGGTGGCGAGGTTCTTTGCTCGGTCTTCTAAGACTGGGCAAGGATCTCCATGGCGAACAGACAGGATTGAAACATGTCTCGTATCGGTAAGAAGCCCGTTCAGGTACCTGCTGGGATCACGGCTACGGTCGATGGCCAGAAGGTTACCGCTAAGGGCCCGAAGGGCGAGCTGTTCTTCGTCGCAAACGACGAAGTCGGCGTAAAGCTCGAAAACAATGCGGTTGTCGTAACGCCGCTCACCCAGACGAAGGATGCTCGTGCAAAGTGGGGCATGTCCCGCACGATGATCGAGAACATCTTCAAGGGCGTTAAGGATGGCTACGAGCGCAAGCTCGAAATCAACGGCGTTGGTTACCGCGCGTCTCTGCAGGGCAAGAACCTGCAGCTGGCGCTCGGCTTCAGCCATGACGTTGTTTATGAGCCGCCGCAGGGCATCTCGATCGCTGTGCCGAAGCCGACGGAAATCGTCGTTTCCGGCATCAACAAGCAGCAGGTCGGCCAGGTTGCCGCTGAAATCCGCGAATACCGCGGTCCTGAGCCTTACAAGGGCAAGGGTGTCAAGTATGCCGAAGAGCGGATCGTCCGCAAAGAAGGCAAGAAGAAGTAAGGATCACGCGAAATGGCTAGCAGGAAAGAAGCACTTGCACGTCGTGCCAACCGCGTGCGTCGTCACCTCAAGTCGGTGGCCAATGGCCGTCCGCGCCTGTCGGTTCATCGCTCGTCGAAGAACATCTATGCTCAGATCATTGACGATGTCGCCGGTAAGACGCTCGCGTCTGCCTCGACCCTCGACAAGAATCTGCGCGGTTCTCTGAAGACCGGTGCTGACACGGCAGCAGCTGCCCTCGTAGGCAAGCTCGTTGCTGAGCGCGCCTCGAAGGCCGGCGTCAAGGACGTCGTATTCGACCGCGGCGCCTTCATCTACCACGGCCGCATCAAGGCCCTGGCAGAAGCAGCCCGCGAAGGCGGTCTGTCCTTCTAATAAAGTTTCCGGCCGGCAGCCTAAAGGCACCGGCCGGATATCACCGGACCGCAGGCGTCCCGAAAGGGGAGGCCGATGCGGTCCTCGTTTTGTTTGCCGATTGCACCCGGAAAAGAAAAAGGAAGAGGACAATGGCACAGGAAAGAAGGCCGCAGCGGGAAGACCGCCAGGCCCGCGAAGAGCGCGATAGCGAATTCGTCGACAAGCTGGTCGCGATCAACCGCGTTGCTAAGGTTGTTAAGGGTGGCCGCCGTTTCGGTTTCGCCGCTCTCGTCGTCGTTGGTGACCAGAAGGGCCGCGTTGGCTTCGGTCACGGCAAGGCACGCGAAGTGCCGGAAGCAATCCGCAAGGCGACTGAAGCTGCCAAGCGCGAACTGATCTTCGTACCGCTGCGTGACGGCCGTACGCTGCATCATGACGTTCATGGCCGCCATGGCGCCGGCAAAGTTCTGCTTCGTTCGGCCAAGGTCGGTACCGGTATCATTGCCGGCGGTCCGATGCGCGCCGTTTTCGAAACGCTCGGCGTTCACGACGTTGTCGCCAAGTCGACCGGTTCCTCGAACCCATACAACATGGTTCGCGCTACCTTCGACGCTCTAAAGCACCAGGTTCACCCGAAGGACATCGCAGCTCAGCGCGGCATCAAGTATGCAACGCTCCAGGCTCGCCGTGCCGCTTCTGGCAATGCCTCTGAAGAATAAGAGGAGTCTGACAGATGGCTAAGGCTACCAAGAAGACTGAAGCGAAGACGGTTACTGTCGAACAGATCGGCAGCCCCATTCGTCGTCCGGACGTCCAGCAACGCACGCTGATCGGCCTCGGACTCAACAAGATGCACCGTCGCCGCACGCTGGAAGATACCCCTTCCGTTCGTGGCATGATCCGTGCTGTCCAGCATCTCGTTCGCGTCGTCGACGAGAAGTAAGCCGGGAGATTCGCTATGAAACTCAATGAAATCAAAGACAACGAAGGTTCGACCCACAGCCGCAAGCGCCTCGGCCGCGGTATTGGTTCGGGCTCGGGTAAGACCGGTGGTCGCGGTGTGAAGGGTCAGAAGTCCCGTTCCGGCGTCGCCATCAACGGTTTTGAAGGCGGTCAGATGCCAATCTACCGTCGCCTGCCGAAGCGCGGCTTCAACAACATCTTCAAGGCCGACTTCGTCGTCGTGTCGCTTGAGCGTGTTCAGGCTGCCATCGATGCCGGCAAGCTCGACGCCAAGGCAACTGTCGACGCAGCAGCTCTCAAGGCTGCCGGCGTGATCCGTCGCGTCAAGGACGGTGTTCGCGTTCTCGCCGACGGCGAGCTGAAGGCAAAGGTCAAGTTCGAAGTTGCTGGCGCTTCCAAGCCGGCAATCGAAAAGATCGAAAAGGCTGGCGGTTCCGTCACGCTTCTTTCTGCCGCAGCTGCAGAATAATTAATCTTATGATAAGTCGCCCGGGGTGCTTCACACCGGGCGATTTTGCTCCCATATGTGAGCCTCACAAAAACCGGCTGGACGCACGTGCGTCATAAACGGTAGGAACGAACACAAGGGTGAGGCATAGGTTGCGTCCGCAATCCGTCCGAAGCCCGCTTTTGAATAATTCAGAATGCTGATTCCGGGTCCTGCACCTCGCTTGGCTTGAGCCCGAAATTGGTAGCGCGGAGAATCGCATGGCGTCTGCAGCGGAACAGTTGGCTTCCAACCTCAATTTCTCGACCTTCGCCAAAGCCGAGGATCTCAAGAAGCGCCTGTGGTTCACACTGGCAGCTCTCCTCGTGTACCGGCTCGGTACCCACATTCCGCTCCCGGGCCTTAATCCAGAAGCTTATGCCCAGGCCTTCCGCGGCCAGGCTGGCGGCATTCTCGGCCTTTTCAACATGTTCTCGGGCGGCGCCGTACAGCGCATGGCAATCTTTGCGCTCGGCATCATGCCTTACATTTCCGCTTCGATCATTGTGCAGCTGATGACTTCGGTCGTCCCGGCGCTTGAGAACCTGAAGAAGGAAGGCGAGCAGGGCCGCAAGATCATCAACCAGTACACGCGCTACGGCACGGTGCTTCTTGGAGCGCTTCAGGCCTACGGCATCGCCGTCGGTCTTGAGAGCGGCAACGGGCTCGTTGTCGATCCCGGCATCTTCTTCCGCGTTTCCACGGTTGTTACGCTGCTTGGCGGCACGATGTTCCTGATGTGGCTCGGCGAACAGATCACGTCGCGCGGCATTGGTAACGGCATTTCTCTGATCATCTTCGCAGGTATCGCAGCCGGCCTTCCGCAGGCTCTCGCCGGCACCCTCGAGCTCGGCCGGACCGGCGCCCTGTCGACGACGCTGATTCTCGCGGTTATCGTCATTGCGATTGCCATCATCGGCATCATCGTTTTCGTTGAGCGTGCGCAGCGCCGCCTCCTGATCCAGTATCCGAAGCGTCAGGTGGGCAATCGAATGTTCCAGGGTGACACTTCGCACCTGCCGCTGAAGCTCAACACCTCGGGTGTTATCCCGGCGATCTTCGCGTCTTCGCTGCTGTTGCTGCCGGCGACGCTCGCCGGCTTCGCGAACACCACATCCTTGCCGGCATGGGCAACCGCGGTTGTGGCAGCGCTCGGCCATGGCCAGCCGCTCTACATGCTGCTCTACGGTATGCTGATCGCTTTCTTCGCCTTCTTCTACACGGCTATCGTCTTCAATCCGAAGGACACCGCCGACAATCTGAAGAAGCATGGCGGCTTCATTCCCGGTATCCGTCCGGGCGAGCGGACTGCAGAATATATCGACTATGTGCTGACCCGCATTACGGTGATTGGCGCGATCTACCTCGTTTTCGTGTGCATTCTGCCTGAAATTCTTGTGTCGCAAACGGGCATTCCGTTGTCCCTGGGTGGCACTTCGCTCTTGATCGTGGTTAGCGTAACTCTCGATACGGTGGCACAGATTCAGGGTCATCTGATCGCACAGCAGTACGAAGGCTTGATCAAGAAATCGAAGTTGCGCGGAGGAAAGAGGGGGCGATGAGACTCATACTGTTAGGGCCGCCGGGCGCGGGTAAGGGGACCCAGGCTCAGCGGATCGTGGAGAAGTACGGAATTCCGCAACTTTCCACGGGTGACATGCTTCGTGCTGCCGTTGCGGCTGGCACGGAGGTAGGCAGGCGGGCAAAGGCCGTCATGGACGCCGGCAAGCTTGTCTCCGATGAGATCGTCAATGCCATCGTCTCCGAGCGTCTGGATGCCCCGGATTGCGCCAGGGGGTTTATCCTCGACGGTTTTCCACGCACGCTGGTTCAGGCCGACGCGACGGAGACCATGCTGAAGAGCAAGGGCCTCGAGCTCTCGACCGTGATCGAGATTCAGGTGGACGACAACGTCCTCGCGGACCGTGTCTCGGGGCGCTACACCTGCGCGAACTGCGGTGCAGGCTACCATGACACCAACGTCAAGCCGAAGGAAGAAGGTGTCTGTGACCGTTGCGGCTCGACTCACTTCAAGCGCCGGCCTGACGACAATCGGGAGACGGTCGTCACGCGCCTACAGGCTTACTACAAGGAAACATCTCCGCTGATCGGCTACTACTATGCCAAAGGCAAGCTGAAGTCGGTTGATGGCATGGCGGACATCGATCACGTCACCGGCGAGATCGATAAGATACTTTCGAAGCTTTAGTCTTTGAAAATAAACTTGGCGGAAGCGGTTGCTTTTCAGCACTGATTCCGCTAAACACCGCGCCAACTCGCGACATTTATGCGATCGGCGCGGATTTCCAAAGGAAGTCCGGGTTCGGTCGTTTTGACATGTACGAACCCAAATTTGAACGAGCGGCCGGTTCGGTCGCATAACGAAAAGCCTCTTGCCGGATGGCAACGGGAACGCAAGGAGAATAGGCGTGGCACGTATCGCTGGCGTCAACATCCCGACTGCGAAGCGCGTCGTTATCGCGCTGACCTATATTCACGGGATCGGTTCAAAATTCGCGCAGGAAATCATGGAAAAGGTTGGCCTTCCGGCTGACAAGCGCGTCCATCAGCTGACGGACTCCGAAGTCCTGCAGATCCGCGAAACCATCGACCGTGATTATCAGGTCGAAGGTGACCTGCGTCGCGAAACCTCGATGAACATCAAGCGTCTGATGGACCTCGGTTGCTACCGTGGCCTGCGTCATCGTCGTGGCCTTCCGGTCCGCGGTCAGCGCACGCACACCAATGCTCGTACTCGCAAGGGTCCGGCAAAGGCCATCGCTGGTAAGAAGAAGTAATTTCCGGGAATCCGGAGGTGAGGGGGCTGGCGGTCTGCGCCGGCCTCTTTTGAGTTTGGGGCAGGGCCGTAAGGTCTCGTTCCGGTGTAGCCGCTGGCATTACGGCGGTGCAGAGATCCAAGAAAGGGATTTAAATGGCCAAGGAAGCCGTCCGCGTTCGTCGTCGCGAACGTAAGAACATCTCGTCGGGTGTTGCCCACGTCAATTCGACTTTCAACAACACGATGATCACCATTACCGACGCACAGGGCAACGCGATTGCCTGGTCGTCGGCTGGCGCCAAGGGCTTCAAGGGCTCGCGCAAGTCGACCCCGTTCGCTGCTCAGATTGCTGCTGAAGACTGCGCCAAGAAGGCCCAGGAACATGGCATGAAGTCGCTGGAAGTCGAAGTTTGCGGTCCGGGTTCGGGTCGTGAATCCGCTTTGCGCGCGCTCCAGGCTGCTGGTTTCATGATCACGTCCATCCGCGACGTGACGCCGATCCCGCACAATGGTTGCCGCCCGCGCAAGAAGCGCCGCGTCTGATCATCGCCATTCACAACACCGGTGAGCGGATTTTCGCTCCGGTGCTTCTCAAGCTCGGTTGCCACGATTGGATGGTGGCAACGAACGGAAGGCAAAAATATGATTCAGAAAAACTGGCAGGAATTGATCAAGCCGAACAAGGTCGAGTTCTCTTCGAGCTCGCGCACCAAGGCGACGCTCGTAGCTGAGCCACTGGAGCGCGGTTTCGGCCTCACCCTCGGCAACGCGCTCCGCCGCGTTCTGCTGTCCTCGCTGCGCGGTGCTGCAGTGACGGCCGTGCAGATCGATGGCGTGCTGCATGAGTTCTCGTCGATCCCGGGCGTCCGCGAAGACGTTACGGACATCGTCCTCAACATCAAGGAAATCGCCATCAAGATGGATGGCGATGACGCTAAGCGCATGGTCGTGCGTAAGCAGGGCCCGGGCGTTGTAACGGCTGGCGACATCCAGACGGTCGGCGACATTGAGATCCTCAATCCCGAGCATGTGATCTGCACGCTCGACGAGGGCGCCGAAATCCGCATGGAATTCACCGTCAACAACGGCAAGGGCTACGTTCCGGCCGATCGCAATCGTGCGGAAGATGCTCCGATCGGTCTCATCCCGGTCGACAGCCTTTATTCGCCGGTCAAGAAGGTGTCCTACAAGGTGGAAAACACCCGTGAAGGACAGGTTCTCGACTACGACAAGCTGAATATGACGATCGAAACCGATGGTTCGATCTCTGGCGAAGATGCCGTCGCTTTCGCGGCTCGCATCCTCCAGGATCAGCTTGGCGTGTTCGTCAACTTCGACGAGCCGCAGAAGGAAACCGAAGAGGAAGCAGTCACCGAACTCGCTTTCAACCCGGCACTCCTCAAGAAGGTAGACGAACTCGAACTGTCTGTTCGCTCGGCAAACTGCCTGAAGAACGACAACATCGTCTACATCGGCGACCTCATTCAGAAGACCGAAGCAGAAATGCTCCGCACGCCGAATTTTGGTCGCAAGTCGCTGAACGAAATCAAGGAAGTTCTCGCTTCCATGGGCCTGCACCTCGGCATGGAAGTGCCGGCATGGCCTCCTGAGAACATCGAAGATCTCGCCAAGCGTTACGAAGACCAGTACTAACATTCAAACGGCAGGCGGATGCCTGCAAGTGAAGGAGAATAGCCATGCGCCACGGTAAAGCCGGCCGCAAGCTGAATAGAACCGCTAGCCACCGCAAGGCAATGTTTGCCAACATGGCGGCTTCGCTCATCACCCATGAGCAGATCGTGACCACCCTGCCGAAGGCAAAGGAAATCCGTCCGATCGTTGAAAAGCTCGTCACCCTCGGCAAGCGCGGCGACCTGCACGCTCGTCGTCAGGCGATCTCGCAGATCCGCGACGCCGCTGTCGTTTCAAAGCTCTTCGACACGATCGCTTCGCGCTACGCAACCCGCAACGGCGGCTACCTGCGTATCATGAAGGCTGGCTTCCGCCAGGGCGACAACGCTGCTCTCGCTGTCATCGAATTCGTTGACCGCGACACCTACGCCAAGGGCGCAGCCGACAAGGCTCGCGTTGAAGCCGAAGCCGCTGCAGCTGAAGCCGCTTAATCCTTTCCGGTTCGCCGGAAGCAAAACAGCCGGGCGGCCAAGCCCGGCTGTTTTCGTTTAGGGATCAGCCTTTCGGCTCGCCACGCTTCGGCCGTTCGCATTGCTTGTTAAAATGGATCAGACGGGCAGGTGGCGGCTCCGCGATGATAGCGATCTCACCGACACTTCGCAGCGCTGCTCTAAAGCGTGCTGTGTTCCGTCTCCCCCATACGCCAAGGAAATACTGGCCGGTGTCCTCCTGCTTGAAGACGACCGCTCCCCTGAACGCCGCACTGAACCCGCCTTCACCAACTGGGCCTCCGCCGCCATAGACGGAAATGACCTCTTTAAGCTGTGCTGCTGCAGCAAAGGTTTCGTCTAACGCCGAAAAATTCGGGTCGCGGTAGAGATGGACTGGGCAGGGTGTTTCCATCCGCACATGGTGGCGGATTTTGCCACCGATAGCAATTCGGTCAGCCGGGCTGCTGGCGCACGGCCGCCTGCTGTGCCGGCCGTCCGCGCCCATTCTTGGCCTTCCTGCTGCGCGCGATGGGCCGGTAGGAGCGGTAGAGGATCAAGAGGATCAGCAGGCTGATATAGACGGATTGCTCGAGGCCGAGAACTTTCGTCGATAGCGCAAAGTGCACAGCACCAGCGGCAGCGACGATATAGACGAGGCGGTGCAGCCGCACCCAGTTCGGCCCGAGCCGGCGGATTGAGAAGTTATTGGAAGTCAGCGCAAGCGGGATGAGCAGCGCGAACCCGGCCATGCCGAACATGATGAAAGGCCGCTTCACGACGTCATCGACGACGGCTTGAATGATCAATGCCTGATCGAGCACCATGTAGACCGTGAAATGCATCAGGGCATAGTAAAAGGTCAGAAGGCCGAGCGCTCGGCGATAGCGAAGATAATTCCAGCCGAAGAGATCGCGGGCAGGGGAGACGGCCAGCGTCAGAATGAGGAAGCGGATCGTCCAGAGGCCGAGGAACAGCTCGAAGGTCTTTACGGGGTCGGCGCCGAGCTGATCCGTGGCGCCGAGATAAAAGGTCCAAGCAGCGGGCAGCAGCCCGATGGCATAGAGAGCCCAAACGGAGGCCGACTGCCAGCGCTTCGGGAGACTGAACGAGAGGGCCGTCATCAGAAATTCTTCCGGAGATCCATGCCGCTGTAGAGGCTGGCCACCTCGTCGGCATAGCCGTTGAACGGCAGGGTGGGATGGCGGCTGGCGCCGAAGAAGCCGCTTTCGCCGATGCGCCGTTCCGTCGCCTGGCTCCAGCGCGGGTGATCGACCTCCGGATTGACATTGGCGTAGAAGCCGTATTCCTGCGGATTGGTGACCTGCCACGTGTTCTTCGGCTCCTGGTCGGTCAGAGTGATCCGCACAATCGACTTGATGCCCTTGAAGCCATATTTCCAGGGCACGACCAGCCGGATCGGCGCACCGTTCTGGTTCGGCAAGGTTTCGCCATAGAGACCGACGGCAAGCAGCGTCAGTGGATGGCGCGCTTCGTCGAGCCGAAGGCCTTCGACATAGGGCCAGTCGAGCGATTGGAAGATGCCTTTCTGCCCCGGCATCTGGTCCGGCCGTACCACCGTTTCGAAGGCGACGTACTTGGCGCTGCCAAGTGGCTCCACCTTGTTGAGGAGGGAGGCAAGCGGGAAGCCGTCCCATGGAATGACCATCGACCACGCCTCGACACAGCGCATGCGGTAGGTGCGGTTTTCGATCGGGAATTGCTTCATCAGCGCCTCGACATCGAACGTGCCGGGCTTGTTGACCATACCGTCGACCTTGATCGTCCAGGGGAGCGGCTTGAAATCGCCGGAGAGTGCGGCAGGATCGCCCTTATCCAGACCGAATTCGTAGAAATTATTGTAAGTGGTGACATCCTTCAGCGGCGTCGTCTTCTCGTCGACTGTGTATTTGCCTTCAATGACCGAAAGTGCCGCGGCGCTGGCTTTGCTGGCTCCGTACAGCGCCATGGCGCCTAGCGTCGCGGCGCCGAGGAATTCGCGGCGCCTGAGATAGAGCTGTTGCGGCGTGATCTCCGAAGATGCGATCTTGGGGGGACGATAGGCTGGCATCGGAAACCTCCTGAGCATTGGAGCTTGGCATGAACCTTCAACGCATCAAGTGCGTCCTTGGATCATTGTTTATGCCCACCGGCACGGCTGCGGAAAGCCAACTTTTTGTGTACGCTGTTTGATGGAATAGTTTGTAACAAAATGACCGCGGCGACCGTATATGGTCGATGCGCCCGGCGGCGCAGGCGTACCGGTTTTGGGCTTCCCGGTAGTGACAGTACAGGTCGTTTGGATTAGGACAATTCCAAAAAGCAGCAATAGCCCGGCCGCACAATC
This sequence comes from Rhizobium sp. BK538, assembly GCF_014197575.1. Taxonomy (NCBI): domain Bacteria; kingdom Pseudomonadati; phylum Pseudomonadota; class Alphaproteobacteria; order Hyphomicrobiales; family Rhizobiaceae; genus Rhizobium; species Rhizobium sp. BK538. The sequence goes on along the minus strand of NZ_JACIFT010000014.1, from coordinate 69,507 downwards.
CCGTTGCCGCCCCGCATCGCTAACGATTTCCGACGCGTGAGGAATACACCAATGCCAGCTTATCGTTCCAGAACCACGACCCATGGCCGCAACATGGCGGGTGCGCGCGGCCTTTGGCGCGCCACGGGCATGAAGGATTCGGACTTCGGCAAGCCGATCATTGCGGTGGTGAATTCCTTCACCCAGTTCGTGCCCGGCCACGTCCACCTCAAGGACCTCGGCCAGCTCGTCGCCCGCGAAATCGAAGCCGCCGGTGGCGTCGCCAAGGAGTTCAACACCATTGCCGTCGACGACGGTATCGCCATGGGCCATGACGGCATGCTCTATTCGCTGCCGTCTCGCGAACTGATCGCCGACAGCGTTGAATACATGGTCAATGCCCATTGCGCCGACGCAATGGTCTGCATCTCGAACTGCGACAAGATCACCCCCGGCATGCTGATGGCCTCGCTCCGCCTCAACATCCCCACGGTTTTCGTTTCCGGCGGCCCGATGGAAGCCGGCAAGGTTGTCCTGCACGGCAAGACCCACGCGCTCGATCTCGTCGACGCTATGGTCGCGGCCGCCGATGACAAGATCAGCGACGAAGACGTCAAGGTGATCGAGCGGTCTGCCTGTCCAACCTGTGGCTCTTGCTCGGGTATGTTCACCGCCAATTCCATGAACTGCCTGACGGAAGCGCTTGGCCTGTCGCTGCCCGGCAACGGCTCGACGCTCGCAACGCATGCCGACCGCAAGCGCCTGTTCGTCGAGGCTGGTCACCTGATCGTCGATCTCGCCCGCCGCTACTACGAGCAGGACGACGTCAAGGCTCTGCCGCGCACGATTGCCTCCAAACAGGCCTTCGAGAACGCGATGGCGCTCGATATCGCCATGGGCGGCTCGACGAATACGGTTCTGCACATCCTGGCGGCCGCGCACGAAGGCGAGATCGATTTCACGATGGCCGACATCGACGCGCTGTCGCGCCGCGTTCCTTGCCTCTCCAAGGTCGCGCCGGCAAAGAACGACGTCCACATGGAAGACGTTCACCGTGCCGGCGGCATCATGTCGATTCTGGGCGAACTGGATAAGGGTGGCCTGCTCAACCGCGAGTGCCCGACGGTCCATGCCGAAACGCTCGGCGACGCGATCGACCGCTGGGACATCACCCGCACCAACAGCGAGACCGTCCGCAAGTTCTATCGTGCAGCACCCGGCGGCGTCCCGACCCAGGTTGCCTTCAGCCAGGAGGCACGCTGGGACGAACTCGACATGGACCGTGAAAAGGGCGTTATCCGTTCTGTGGAACATCCGTTCTCGAAGGATGGCGGCCTTGCGGTTCTTAAGGGTAACCTCGCGCTAGACGGCTGCATCGTGAAGACGGCGGGTGTCGACGAATCGATCCTGAAGTTCTCCGGTCCGGCCAAGGTTTACGAAAGCCAGGACGCGGCGGTGAAGGCCATCCTCTCGAACGAAGTTGTCGCCGGCGATGTCGTCGTTATCCGCTACGAAGGCCCGAAGGGCGGTCCCGGCATGCAGGAAATGCTCTATCCGACGAGCTACCTGAAGTCGAAGGGTCTCGGCAAGGCCTGCGCGCTGATCACCGACGGACGCTTCTCTGGCGGCACCTCCGGCCTTTCCATCGGTCACGTCTCGCCGGAAGCCGCAAACGGCGGCACGATCGGCCTGGTTCGCGAGGGCGACACGATCGACATCGACATCCCGAACCGCATCATCAGCCTGCGCGTCGATGACAAGGAGCTGGCGAACCGCCGCGCCGAGCAGGAGGAGAGGGGCTGGCATCCGGCTGAACATCGCAAGCGCAACGTCACGACCGCGCTGAAGGCCTATGCGGCCTTCGCAACCAGCGCCGACCGCGGCGCGGTGCGCGACCTAGGCAGCCGCTAAGTCTCCGTATCAAAAGCAAATGTAAAATGGACCGGTCGCTAAAGCGGCCGGTTTATTTTTTTGTAGGTTTCGTCCAGCTGTTTCAGGCGCTCGTCATAGGCGGCCTTGATGCAGGCAGCGTCTGCGGCGCATTCCTGGCGCTTTTTCAGCCAGGCCGTTTGCTCATCCTGCAAGGTGCCGCGCGAGCCCATGGCCATCAGCCCGGACAGCAGATCGAAGGTCGTCACCATCTTCACATCGGCGTCGTTCAGTGCGCGGTTCTCGCAGATCACCTTTTCGTCCGGCTTCAACTCTTTGGCCTCGCAGTCGAAGCTCGCGGCATGGGAAGCGCTGGCTAGGCCCGTGCAAAGGATAAATGTCGCGAAAGGGAGAAGTGTGCCGCGGAAACGTCCCATGCATGAGTTCCTGTCCATTGGCTTTGGATCTGCGATGGGTAGATGATGCACACCATGGCTTCGGCAAGAACGGAGCCATCCGAGAAGGGCTGGTCGTAAGCTGCCATCCGTAGAGTCAGGATGTCTCCCATGGGTGACTATGATCTTCCTTTGCCCTTAGATATCAGTCGCATGGAACTCCTTCCTGAATCAGTTTGAGAGGCGTGATCAGCAGTTCGTGAGCTGCCTTACTCTTCCATGCTTCCGCCCTCTTTCCTTTCTAGCGTCCGGCGCTAAAACGTGTTCACAAGAGAATTTCAGAAGGACTCCCCATGCATGACCTGTTGAAGCGCGCCGCCCTGCCTCTCATGGCTTTAGTGCTCGCGCTGCCGGTTTCCGCTAACGCTCAGACGGCCAAGACTGTGCCGCAGAGCCAGATGGAAATGCAGCTTTCCTTTGCGCCGCTGGTCAAACAAACGTCCGGCGCCGTCGTAAACGTCTATGCGGAGAAGACGGTCCGCAGGCAGTCTCCCTTTGCCGGCGATCCCTTCTTCGAGGAGTTCTTCGGTCAGCAGATGCCGAACCGTAGCGAGAAGCAATCGTCGTTGGGATCCGGCGTCATCGTTGAAGCGAACGGAACGATCGTCACCAACAATCACGTCGTGGAAGGCGCCGATGATATCAAGGTTGCACTCTCCGACGGGCGGGAATTTCCGTGCAAGGTCGTCTTGAGGGATGACCGTGTCGATCTCGCGGTTCTCAAGGTCGATACGAAGGAAAGTTTCCCGACACTTCCGCTCGGCAATTCCGATGCCGTCGAAGTCGGCGATCTCGTGCTGGCGATCGGCAATCCCTTCGGTGTTGGCCAAACGGTCACGAGCGGCATCGTCTCGGCGCTGGCACGCAATCAGGTCGTCAAGAACGAGTTCGGTTTCTTCATCCAGACCGACGCGTCGATCAACCCCGGCAATTCCGGCGGTGCGCTGATGAACATGAAGGGCGAGTTGATCGGCATCAACACGGCGATCTTTTCGCGCGGCGGCGGCTCGAACGGCATCGGCTTTGCAATCCCGGCCAATCTGGTCAAGGTGTTCCTTGCCTCGGCCGATGCCGGCGTAAAATCCTTCGAGCGCCCTTATGTCGGCGCCACGTTCGATGCGGTGACATCCGAGGTTGCCGAAGCGCTCGGGCTTAACAAGGCGCGGGGCGCTCTCGTCGTCAAGGTGACCGATGGCAGCCCGGCCGCAAAAGCCGGATTGAAGGCAGGTCAAATCGTGACCGCCGTCGATGGCATTGCGGTCGAGCACCCGGATGCGCTTCTCTATCGCGTGACAACGGCAGGGCTTGGCAAATCGGTCCAATTGACCGTGCTTGAGAACGGCCACGAGCAGCAGATCCCGCTGGCGCTCGCCAGAGCGCCCGAGACGGCACCACGCGATCAACGCACGATTGGAGGCCGCACGCCCTTTACCGGCGCCGTGGTCGAAAACCTGTCGCCTCGCGTCGCCGATGAGCTTCGTATGCCGTCCGAATCCACCGGCGTCGTTGTTTCCGAGGTGAAAGAGGATTCCCTTGCCGCTCGCCTCGGCTTTGAGCCGAAGGACATCATCATTTCGATTAACGGCACGGAAGTGAAAAACACGAAGGAGCTTGCCGGGATCGCCGACGAGGATCCGAGCTTCTGGCGCGTCGAGATCGAGCGCGACGGCCAACGCATTAGACAGTTCTTCCGATGAGTGACGATCTATTTGCACCGCGTATTCCCGAGGAGGTCGCCAATCGGCGGCCTCTTGCCGATCGCCTGCGGCCACGCACGCTTTCGGAAGTGACCGGTCAGGAGCATCTGACCGGCGAGGATGGCGTATTGCGGCGCATGATCGAGAGCGGTTCGCTCGGCTCAATGATTTTCTGGGGGCCGCCCGGGACCGGCAAGACGACCGTTGCCCGATTGCTGTCGGGCGAAGCTGGCCTGGCATTCGAGCAGATCTCGGCCATCTTTTCCGGTGTGGCGGATCTCAAGAAGGTATTCGAAGCTGCGCGCCTGCGGCGGATGGACGGCCGGCAGACGTTGCTTTTTGTCGACGAAATCCATCGGTTCAATAGGGCACAGCAGGATAGCTTCCTCCCTGTCATGGAAGACGGCACCGTCATCCTTGTCGGCGCCACTACGGAGAACCCGTCGTTCGAACTCAACGCGGCTTTGCTGTCGCGTGCACGCGTGCTGACCTTCAAGTCACACGACGATGAAAGCCTCGAGGAGTTGCTGAAGCGTGCCGAAGCGGCGGAGGGCAAAGCGCTGCCGCTGACGGACGATGCGCGTGCAAGTCTGTTGCGAATGGCGGACGGTGACGGACGCGCCGTGCTGACACTTGCGGAGGAAGTATGGCGTGCTGCGCGCGAGAAAGAGACCTTCGACACGGAAGGCCTGACGCGCATTGTGCAGCGCCGCGCTCCCGTCTATGACAAGGCCCAGGACGGGCATTACAATCTCATCTCCGCACTGCATAAATCCGTTCGCGGTTCCGATCCCGATGCCGCGCTTTACTATCTCGCCCGCATGTTCGACGCCGGCGAGGATCCGCTCTATCTCGGTCGGCGGCTGGTTCGTATGGCTGTCGAAGACATAGGCCTCGCCGATCCGCAGGCGCTGGTAATCTGCAATGCCGCGAAGGATGCCTATGACTACCTCGGTTCGCCTGAGGGCGAACTGGCGCTGGCACAGGCCTGCGTCTATCTGGCTACCGCACCGAAGTCGAACGCCGTCTACACAGCCTTCAAGGCCGCGACGATGGCCGCCAAGCAGAATGGCTCTCTGCTGCCGCCGAAGCACATCTTGAATGCGCCGACGAAGCTGATGAAGGGTGAGGGCTACGGCGAGGGCTATCGCTATGATCATGACGAGCCGGATGCCTTTTCCGGCCAGGACTATTTCCCGGAAAAGATGGGCCGGCAGACCTTCTACGATCCGCCGGAGCGTGGTTTCGAGCGGGATATCCGCAAGCGTCTTGAATGGTGGGCGAAGCTCAGGAAAGAGCGCAACCAGCGTTGATCAGGATGCGCGCATCTGCCCTGCAGGGGCGACGAGCTTGACGGCTGATTCCGCAAGACCGTGATGGCCTTCCATATCTACGACGAGATGCCAGTGGCCGCTCTCGGGAATGGAAAGACGGATGGGAGATTTCCGCGCGACGCCGCCGACATATTTGAAGTCGAGGACTTCAGTAAAGCGCTGATAGTTCGGCGACGTCATCAGACGTACATTCGCGACCGCGTTCAATGTCACCTCGATGATCGTCCCGGCGCGCTGCTCGTTGAGATCGTAGTGGGTAAAACGAAAATTCGGTTTCGGCATCGGTCTTCGGCGTGGCTGGTCTCGTGCCCGTACCATAGGCGCATTCCAGTTAAGGAAGCGTTCGCCATTGGCGGCGGGAAGCGATCCGGCCGCCAATGGCGGCGACGTCAGTGGATTTCGCTATCGCTCCGGTCGAGCGCGCCGAACTGCAGGACGATGCCATCGGCGGCGCGGCAAATCTGCTCGGGATGATGGTCACACTCGTCGGCTGCGAAATGGCGTGCGGCGTACTCACTGATGAATACGCCTCCGACAAGCCCCCTTTGATCCTGCACCACCCAGCGACCATTTCGATCCTGACCGATGATAAAGCGTGCTGAACTCCGGCGTTGGAGGGGTTCGATTGCGGAAGCAGATTGAAGAGAGGGCATCGATTTTCCTTTCGAATTGTCTTCTGCCCTAACAGGGCAGTGCCACACGCATGAAATTAATGGCGCTCGCATGCGTCTTCCATTGGTTCGAGCTCGAGAAATATAAAAATATCATATGGATAAAGCTACATCGCGGGCGTCGGAGGCGCGCGCCAGCGCTTGCGATACCGACAGCTTTTCATCGGCATCGAGAGCCAGAAGCGGCAGACGGACCTCCGGATCGGTCTGCAGCAGAGTCTGCAAGGCGTGTTTGATCGCTGCGGGGTCGCTCTCGGCACCCAAGGCCGCTGTCAACGCAGCGAGCCGATCCTCGAGCAAGCGCGCAGCCGAGAGGTTGCCGCCGCGGGCCGCTTGTTGCAGCGATGCATACAAACGCGGGCACACGTTCGCACCGGCCGAGATGATCCCGCTGCCACCACTGTTCAGAAACGAGAGGGCCGTTGCGTCGCAATCGGAAAGAAGCAAGAGGCGCTGACGCCAGTCCGGCTGCAAGGCGCGTGCAGCGGCGCTGCCGTCGGCAAGGAGCAGGCCGACGACTGATGGGATATCGGCGAGCGCAGCAAGCGTCGGCGAGGTCATATCGATTGCCGTGCGCAGCGGGTTGCTTTCCACGATCAGGGGAAAGGTCGTTGCTGCCGCAAGCTGAGTAAAGTGGCCAACAATCCCCTCTTGTCCCGGCTTCGAATAGTAGGGCAGTGTCACAAGGGCCGCGCTTGCTCCCAGTTCTTCAGCGTCGCGCGTCAAGGCGATCGTGCTTGCCGTCGCATTCGTGCCGGTTGCGGCATCACGGGAACACGCCCGCCGGCGACGCGGACGCAGGTAAAGATAACTGCGGCGCGCTCGCTTCTGGTGAGCGTCGATCCTTCCCCGGTCAGTGTGCAGACAGCAAGTCCGTCAACGCCACCGTGGATCTGTCGCTCTGCAAGTCGTTCCAGCGCGGAAAGGTCGAGCGCTCCGTCACGAAACGGCGTAACAAGCGCCGTCGTTGTGGCGCCGAGGCGCAATACTTTGTTTGCTGGCATGTCAAAGGCCGCCTAGGATGACGTAGAGTTCGACTGCGGCAAGCATGACGCCGAACAGGATCAGCGCCTGGGCCGTACGTCGCTCGCGCATCTGTCGTTTCGGTGCAGGGCGGCGCGGGCGGGTGATCGGGGCATTGCGTAGCATGAAGTCTCGCATAGCTTTCAACCTTCGCATTTCACGGGAAGGCTAACGCCGTTCACGGTAGGAATTCCATTCGTGGGCAAGTGCGCAGATATAGAAATCGCATAAAGGAGCGACCCGCCGAAGGCATTCACTCCGGAGAAAATTTCTGAAATTGCAGATGGTTATTGGAAAATCCCGAATTATCTTCTTAGGAACTTGATTCAAAGTCCGCAGGGCCGAAGGCAAACCCAGGGTTGATCTCGTCGCCGAAACGCGAACAATATATCCCCTTATCCGGGAGGAATGTCAGGACAATGGATGGCCCAGTTATCGATGCCGCACTCGTGCGGCGGCTGATTGCCACGCAATTTCCCGAGTGGGCGGCTCTGCCGATCAGGCCCGTTGAGTTCGGCGGATGGGACAACAGGACATTCCACCTCGGCGCCGGGATGACGGTTCGGCTGCCGAGCGCTGCTCGCTATGCCGATCAGGTCGCCAAGGAGCACCGGTGGCTGCCGATCCTTGCACAGCAACTGCCTCTGCCGATACCCGTGCCTCTGGCGATGGGAAGGCCGGACGAGACCTATCCCTGGCCCTGGTCCATCTACGAGTGGCGTGACGGTGAGACGGCGCTGGTGGAACGCATCGACGATCTCAGCGAGTTCGCCACCACGCTGGCTGGCTTCCTCGATGCCCTGCAGGCATCCGACGCCACGGGAGGACCTCCGCCCGGCTCGCACAACTTCTTTCGCGGCGGATCGCTGGATGTGTATGACGCGCAAACGCGCCAGGCGCTTGTGCTGCTGGATGGCCGGATCGACACGCAACTGGCAAAGGAGGTTTGGGAAGCCGCGCTTTCAACATCTTGGCAAAGTGCGCCTGTCTGGTTCCATGGCGACGTGGCCTATGGCAACCTTCTGGTAAAGAACGGTCGGCTCGATGCCGTCATCGATTTCGGAACGTCGGGCGTTGGCGACCCTGCCTGCGATCTCGCGATCGCCTGGCACCTGTTCGAGGGGCGAAGCCGTGAGGTCTTTCGCAATGCACGCCCTCTGGATGCGGGGACGTGGGCGCGCGGCCGCGGATGGACGTTATGGAAGGCCCTGATAGTCGTCGCCGACATGGCCGGCGCAAATCCCGTAGACGTCGAGAAGTCGTGGCAGGTTGTCGATGATGTGCTGGCCGATCACCTGGCTTGGACCTGATGCGCCTCACGATCGTTCAGTTGAAAGAATGGCGGCCGCTTGTCGGGAGGGAACATCTTGCGGCGTCCTTTGGGGGAAAGCTGACGGCATCGGCAAGTGCAGATGCAGGAAGCCGGAAATCTGGACAATGATGCTGAACGGCTTTGGGCCGAGGGAGAGATGACATGAGCAAGACAATTGCAATTCTGCTGGCGCGACTGATCTTCGCAGCCGTGTTCGCGATAGCCATGAGCTTCAAGTTCATGGATATGCAGTCCACGGCAAGCTATATCGCCGCGGCAGGCTTTCCCTTCCCACTCTTTCTGGCGTGGGTAGCGGCTTTCTTCGAGCTTGGCTTGACGCTGGCATTCCTGACAGGAGCCTTCTTCTCGGAAGCCTCGGTTCTGGCCGGAATCTACGTGGTCTTTCTGGCTTTCGCGTTCCATGGCCCAAGCCACTGGAGCGGCAATCAAGCCGAGTTCGGATTCTTTATCGATCACTTCACCTTCCTTGCCGGCTTGCTTTTTGCCGCCGTGCACGGTCCAGGAGACACGCTGGTCGTGAAGGCGCGCTCGCCCCTGATGGCTCGCTAGGTGCGGATGCTCCTATCCGGAGGCCGGCGGTGTCGCGCGTCGCTCCGCTGTTTTGAGAGGCTGGACCTATCGGAGGAGCCCGTCGAGCGCCGGCATTCCCAAGATGGCGGAGGCTGCGATCAGCAGATAGCAGATCGTTCGGAACGTGCTTTCCTTGGCGAGACCGAACAGCTTCGAGCCGGCATATAGGCCGACGGCATAACTCGGCAGGATCACGATCGTCAGAGCGAAGACGGCTTGAACAAAGAGCCCGCCGAAATGGTAGCTGACGACGCTGAAGCAAGTTGAGATCCCGAAATATAGAATGATGTTCGCCCGCACCCGGGCAAAATTGGCCTTGCCGCCCAGCCAGTAGGCGACGACCGGCGGCCCGCCGAGCTGAGCGGCGCCGCTGAAGAGGCCGGCAACGAGACCCGTGATGGAGGTCAGCGATGTCCGTGGTTCGCCATGGTATCGCCACCCGGAAACAAGCAATGCAAGCAGGCAAATCGCAATCGCCGTGATCGCCCAGCGCAATGTCAGGGGATCCACCCACGCCAGAGCTGCCGTACCGGCGGGCACGCCCAGCACCGCGCCCGCAGCCATGGTGAAGACTTCGCGCCGGCTGGCGCTGCGCCAGGCTGGAGGGATCATACCCAGCGTCGCAAGGCCGTCTATGACAAGCAGGACCGGCGAAATCAGCTTCGGACCGATGATTGCGCCGCCAAGCGGAATGAAGATCAGCGCCGCCCCGAACCCCGAGAAGCCGCGCGCCAGTCCCGCAATGAAAGCGATGACGACAAGTGATAAAATGCCATGATCCGGCAAGGAGGCGACAAACCACGCGCTCGTGTTCGCCTGCAGCGTATCAAGCGACATCGATCAGTTCCGGGATTACGAGGCGAGCATCAGGTCCATGTTCTGGACAGCCGCTCCCGACGCACCCTTACCGAGGTTGTCGAGCAACGCCACGAGATTGACCTGCGAAGCGCCCGGCGTGCCGAACACGAAGAGCTTCATCGTGTCCTTGCCGGCAAGCTCGACGGCATCGATACGGGGGAGCTTGCGGCTCTCTTCCAGCGGCACAACAGTCACGATGTCCTGACCCGCGTAGTGGGCCACGAGAGCAGCGTGGATGTTTTCGAGCGTCGTGCCTTCGGCCAGATGGCCGAGATGCAGCGGCACCTGAACGATCATGCCCTGCGGGAACTTGCCGACCGACGGCGAGAAGATCGGCTCGCGATCGAGTAGGCCGTGAATCTTCATCTCAGGTACGTGCTTGTGCGTCAGCGTCAGGCCATAAAGGAAATGTGGCGCGGGGATTGCATCGTCGCGGCTCTGATCCTCCATCTGCGCAATCATCTGCTTGCCGCCGCCAGTGTAGCCGGAGACTGCATTGACCGTGACCGGGTAGGCATCAGGCAGGATGCTCGCAGCGCGCAGCGGCCGAATGAGGCCGATCGCACCGGTCGGGTAGCAGCCCGGATTGGCGACGAAGCGCGCGGACTTGATCTTCTCTGCCTGCTCCTTATCCATTTCCGCAAAGCCGTAGGCCCAGGAAGGATTGACGCGGAACGCCGTGGAGGTGTCGATGACGCGGACATTGTTGTTGCCCGAGACCATGTGCACGGCTTCCTTCGAAGCGTCGTCCGGTAGGCAGAGAATGGCGATGTCGGCGTCGTTCAGCATATCCTCGCGCATCGCGGCATTGCGACGCTCCGATTCCGGGATCGACAGAAGCTCGACATCGCGACGACCGGCCATGCGCGTGCGGATCTGCAAGCCCGTCGTGCCGTGTTCGCCATCGATGAAGATCTTCGGTGCCATTGTCTTGCTCACACTTTCAATAGGTTAGAAAGAAGTCCGGAATCACTTTGTAAGAAGGATGAGTCAGCCGCGTGACGCGCTCGCGCGGCGCTCGGCATGCAGCCCCAGCATATACATCGCGACCGTCGCCCCCGCAATGGCAGTGATATCCGCATGGTCGTAGGGCGGCGAGACCTCGACGACGTCGGCGCCCCTGATGTCCAGTTGGTGGAGGCGCTGCAAAATTGAGAGGATTTTGGCGCTCGAGGGACCGCCCGACACCGGCGTTCCCGTGCCGGGCGCATAGGCGGGATCGAGGCAATCGATATCGAAGGTCAGATAAGATGGCGCCCCACGGGTATGCGAGATGATCGTCGAGGCGATGTCTCCCGCGCTCATCTCCTCCAGTTGATGACCATAGAGAATATGAATGCCGAAATCCTCGGGCGCATGGGTGCGGATACCGATCTGGATAGAACGATCCGGATCGATGATGCCGTCTCGCGCAGCCCGCGCGACAAACGAGCCGTGGTCGATCCGTCTGTTGTCGTCAAACCAGGTGTCCTGATGCGCGTCGAACTGGACGAGAGCCAGCGGCCCGTGCTTGGCGGCATGCGCTTTGAGGATCGGCCAGGTGACGAAATGGTCGCCGCCGAGGGTCAGCATGAACGCGCCGCTATCGATGATCGTCTTGGCCTGCCGCTCGATCGCGGCCGGCGTCTCGTGGTGGTTGCCGTAGTCGAGCAGGCAGTCGCCGTAGTCGATCACGGCCATATCGGCAAAAAGATCCCGCTTGAAGGGATACTGCGGGTCGTTATCGAAGATCGCCGACGCACGCCGTATCGCCTGCGGCCCGAATCGCGTCCCCGGCCGATTGGAGGTCGCGGCATCGAAGGGAATACCCCAGACCACGGCATCCACGCCGGTCAGGTCCTTGGTAAAACGGCGGCGCATGAACGATAGCGCGCCGGCAAAGGTCGGGTCGCTGGCTGCCGAGGTCAGGTTCGTAGCCGTAAAAGCATGATCGATCGACTTGTTGGCCAAGAGATTCTCCTCGAGAGTGTTTTGTCCGCTATGCCTACCAGAAACAAATCTCAAACCGAATGGGCAAAGCCGGTCGCTTGGCCAAGGCTGGTCTAGCCCGGCAACTTGTCCGCCAGGACTTCGGGAGTCCTCAACTGCGGAGCCTCGGCCAGCAGTTCCTCGGCTCGGGCCATCAGCGCCGCGGCCACTTTGCCATTCAAATGCGCCTGTCTGCCTGCCTCGTCATCGAAGGCATCGAAGATGGCGAATGTGCTCTGGTCGTAGCGAACGGCAAACCATGCCACCGTGCCAGGCTCCTGCGCGACAAGAGCCTGTGCGCTTTTCAAGAACGCAGCCACTTCTTCTTCCTTGCCGGATCTTGCTTTCAGTTCGACATAGATTGCTTGCTTGGTCATTCCTGCCTCCCTTGGCCTGCGCGTGAAGCGCATAGATAGAATGCAGTAGAACTGGCAAGGGAACGAGCCGCTTCAAGCGGCCGCCAACAGAAAAGGCCGGGCAAGAGCCCGGCCTTCGCATTCCCGTATTCCGAAGTGATTAACGCTTGGAGAACTGGAACGAACGGCGGGCCTTGGCCTTACCGTACTTCTTACGTTCAACAACGCGGCTGTCGCGGGTCAGGAAGCCACCCTTCTTCAGGACCGAGCGCAGGCCCGGCTCGAAGTAGGTGAGAGCCTTGGAAAGACCGTGACGAACGGCACCGGCCTGGCCGGAGAGGCCGCCGCCAGCAACCGTTGCAACGATGTCGAACTGGCCGTCACGGGCAGCCGCGACGATCGGCTGACGCAGAATCATCTGCAGAACCGGGCGCGCGAAGTATTCCGTGAATTCCTTGCCGTTGACGACGATCTTGCCGGAGCCCGGCTTGACCCATACACGAGCAACAGCGTTCTTGCGCTTGCCGGTTGCGTAGGAACGGCCAAGCGAGTCGACCTTGCGGACGTGAACCGGAGCAGCAGCTGCTTCGGACGTGCCGAGATCCTTCAGGGAGGAGAGGTCAGCCATTCTTAGGCGCTCCTTACGTTCTTCTTGTTCAGCTTTGCGACGTCGAGAACGACAGGCTGCTGTGCTTCATGAGGATGATTGGAACCAGCGTAAACGCGGAGGTTCTTCATCTGACGACGGCCGAGCGGGCCGCGCGGAACCATGCGCTCAACAGCCTTCTCGAGAACGCGCTCCGGGAAGCGGCCTTCGATGATCTGGCGAGCGGTACGCTCCTTGATGCCGCCGGCATAACCGGTGTGCCAGTAGTAAACCTTGTCGGAATACTTCTTGCCGGTGAAAACGACCTTGTCGGCGTTGATGACGATAACGTTGTCGCCGTCGTCAACGTGAGGCGTGAAGGTTGCCTTGTGCTTGCCGCGCAGGCGCATAGCGATGATGGAAGCGAGACGACCAACGACGAGCCCTTCGGCGTCGATGATGACCCACTTCTTCTCCACCTCTGCAGGCTTCTGGGAGAAGGTTGCCATAGTTGTTACTCTCTTTTGGATCCCTCGGCCCGAAGGCGAGAGGGCGTTTCTTGTTGCTTGGTTTGGCTGTTCGAAGACGCGCCAAAAAGAAAGCAGCCCGGAAAGGCTGCATTTCTGGCGGTGTGTATAGAGGCAAAGCGGACTGCGGTCAATATTGTCAGATTTGCGCACCGTAAAAATACATAAGCAAAATCAATATGTTAGTTATGTGGTATTTTGGTACCTCAAATTTCACGTGGCGGGATAGAGTAAGTCGCAGTCGCGTGAGCGATCAGCTCATCTGCATTCTCCTGGAAAACGGAGGCGTCGATGACGGCGAGCCGCTTGCCAAGCTTGAGAATCCTGCAGGTGCATGTCGTTGGAACAAGCTTCGGCAGGCGCAGGAAATTGATGTTGAGATTGGTCGTAACCGCCAGCGCAACCGGCCCGATATGCGCGAGTACTGCCGCATAGGCCGTTACATCCGCTAGGGTGAAGAGGGCGGGGCCAGAGACGGTGCCACCAGGACGCAAATGCCTCTCGCTTGGGTCGAGCCGCATCGAGACGCTGCCAGGTTTGATATCGGTAATCGTGAACACGCGCCCATCCGTGTGGATCTGTGGAAAATCCGTATCCAGAAAATGGTGGAGCTCGTCGATCGTCATGATCGGTTGCATGACTTTGCCTCGAAATTGCTTGTCGCCTGTGGCAGAACAATTAGCATGAAAAAGCAATGCAGGGAGTTAGACCATGGCCGAAGTCGTATCCTTCCGGAAGGACCCGAGCAAAGCCGGCGAGGGCGCGCTCGTCATTCCGCAGTTGAGCGACGGCATCCTGCGGCTGACGCTCAGCAATCCGCCTGCGAATGCACTCTCGATCGCCGTCATGGAAACCCTGATCGGTGAACTCCAGAGCGCTGCGAATGACGCTGCTGTTCGCGTAGTCATCATCGCGTCGACGGGCAATGTCTTTTCCGCAGGTCACGACCTCAAGGAATTAACCGCGCATCGGGCCGATGAGGACGGCGGCGAGGCATTCTTCGAAGAAACCTTCGCGCTGGCAGCCGACCTCATGCTCGAGATCACGCGCCTGCCGAAGCCTGTTATTGCCGAGATCGACGGGCTCGCCACCGCCGCCGGCTGCCAGCTTGTCGCCTCCTGCGACCTTGCGATCTGCACCGATACGGCGACTTTCTGCACGCCGGGCGCCAATATCGGCCTCTTCTGCTCGACGCCGATGGTGGCGGTCTCGCGGGCAGCGCATCGCAAGCAGGCGATGGAAATGTTGCTCACCGGCGAGACGATCGACGCCTCGACCGCCAAGGATTTCGGCCTCGTGAACCGCATCGTGCCGAAGCAATACCTGACGCAGGTCGTCACCAAATACGCCTCCGTCATTGCGAGCAAATCGCCGCTGACGTTGAAGATCGGCAAGGAAGCGTTCTACCGCCAGCTCGAAATGCCGATCGAGGAAGCCTACAGCTACGCCGCTCAGGTCATGGTCGATAACATGCTGACGGCCGATGCCGAAGAGGGGATTGGAGCCTTCCTTTCCAAGCGCATGCCGCAGTGGACGGGCGAATAGCTAACCGAGTTTAAGGATCAGTCCGCCGAGCGCGATGATTGCGCCGGCGAGATAGCGCCACGGGCTGGCTTTTTCCTTCAGCACGATCACTGAGATCAGCAGCGCGAAGAGGATCGACGTCTCGCGCAGCGCCGCAACAGTTGCCATTGGCGCCTTGGTCATCGCCCAAAGTGCGAGGCCGTAGGATGCAATCGATCCGCCACCACCGATTAGGCCGCGCCACCAGTTGTAGCGGACGTGGACGGCGACTGCGACAGTACCCCGCTTGGAGATCGCCCAGGCGAAGAGCAATATCGGCGGCAGCAGCGACATCCACAGCGTATACGACACCGCATTGCCGGAGACACGGGCGCCGATACCGTCCACATAGGTGTAGGTCGCGATGACACATGCATTGGCGAGCGCCAGCCGGATCGCTTGTCCGCCGCCCTTTCGCGCCTCGAAGGCCAGTGTCAGAATACCGGTGCAGATCGTCATCGTACCGATGAGCGCGCCTGTCGACAGCCTCTCGTCCAGGATGAAACCGCTGGTGGCTGCAATCAAGAGTGGTGCGCACCCGCGCATCAGCGGGTAAACGAGGCCGATGTCGCCTGCACGATAAGCGCCGGCGACAAGCTGGAAATACACGAACTGGAGGACGGCCGAAGCGCCGATGAAGGGCCATGCCGCCGAATTCGGCAATGGCAGGAACATCAGGAAGGGAAGGGCGCAAACGGCGCCGCCTCCCGATATGAGGCTGGCATCCAGCGACTTGTCCGTGCCCGCCTTGATCATGGCGTTCCATGTCGCGTGCAGCAGCGCACCAAACAGAACGAGCAGAATGACGTGGATCGGCAAAAAGGACCACCGGACGGTGTGAAAACAGCAATTGTGAAATGCTTGTTACTACGCCGTTGCCGGCAAAAAGCAATCCCGGTTGACGACGTGACGGAGCGCAACAACGCCCTGTCATATATCAGGCAACCTGAAGATGCTGGTTCGCAATTTCCTGAAAAGAGGAACGTACACCAGAAGTGTTTATTCGGTTATCTCTTATTCAACTATGAGGCGTTGCTAACATATGCGGGAACATATGTGAACATATACAGGATATACATAGAACACTGACGGTGGCACCGACTCTTCCGTGTCGAATTTTGCAGGAGTGTGACAAAGCCATCACGGAATCCGCCGCTCAGCCGGATCCCGCAGCGCGCACGGTTGTGTCGGCAAGGCCTCGCGCGTCACGATTTGGTATGGCAGGAGTGCGCTTTTACAGCGAGTAATATGGGATGATAAACATCCCGTTCAGGTTGTCGATATTCTGACAATTCAGGACACGGCACCTCGGATTGTCCTTGGTCGGGATGGTCGTCCATTCCGCGTATTTGTTGACGTCGCAATAATTGCTGTTGCGAATGTAGCGGTCGAACAGTGTCATGCCGGGCACCCGCTTCGACGGATACCGCAAAATCACGGCGCCCTCATTGCGGATCGCTGCACGTGCGGCCTGACAGCTTATCGTGAGCGAATTGTATCGCGAAATGGCCAGCGCCGGGGAGGTAGCCATAACGAAGGCGATCACGGCAGCCAATTTTTTCATGGGAACATCCTCCTTCGGCGTCCTAATTCCTATATACGCCGAAACTCACTGCTGGTTTCAGCGAACCGCGAAATAAACGCGATTGTTATCGGAGGCCGAAGCCCTTGAATCACGATGAATATGAGGATGACTACATCCTCGACATTCTGCGTTCCGTGAAGACGATTGCCCTGACCGGCGCGTCGCCGAATCCCGCTCGACCCAGCAATGGCGTGATGGGCTATCTGCTGTCACGGGGATACAACGTCATCCCTGTGAACCCAGGCCAGGCCGGCAAGCAGATCCAAGGTCAAACGGTTTACGCCCGGCTCGCCGATGTCCCTGTGCCGGTGGACATGGTCGAGGTCTTTCGGGCCTCGGAATATCTATCGGGTGTTGTCGATGAGGCATTGGCAATGAACCCGCGACCGAAGGTGATATGGGCGCAGCTTGGCGTGCGTGATGATGCGGCAGCGGCAAGGGCCGAGGCGGCCGGCATCAAAATCGTCATGGATCGATGCCCCGCTATCGAGTATCCACGGCTCGCCCGCTGACGGGTTGGATTTTTCAAATAACGTGCCTGGGTTGAAATGGAACGCGATTAACTTTTCGCGGCCGTCGGCTATGCTCGCCGCCATTCGATCACTGAATTGGAGGGCTTCATGGCCGAGAACGGTCCGGGTTTCAATACGTTGGCAGTCCATGCGGGAGCACAGCCGGACCCCGCGACCGGCTCACGTGCGACGCCGATTTATCAGACGACGGCTTATGTCTTCAACGACTCCGATCATGCGGCAGCCCTTTTCGGTCTGCAGCAATTCGGCAATATCTATACGCGTATCATGAACCCGACCCAGGCCGTGCTCGAAGAGCGCGTCGCGGCACTCGAGGGCGGCACTGCGGCGCTCGCCGTTGCGTCCGGCCATGCGGCGCAGATGATCGTCTTCCACACGCTTATGCGCCCCGGCGAAAACTTCGTGGCCGCGAAGCGGCTCTACGGAGGCTCGATCAACCAGTTCGGCCATGCCTTCGATAATTTCGGCTGGCAGGTTCGCTGGGCGGATTCCGCCGACCCGGCAAGCTTCGAAAGCCAGATCGATGACAAGACGCGGGCGATCTTCATCGAAAGCCTCGCCAATCCCGGCGGCACCTTCGTCGACATTGCCGCGATCGCGGCGGTGGCGCACAAGCATGGCCTGCCGCTCATCGTTGACAACACCATGGCCAGCCCTTACCTCATTCGGCCGATCGAACACGGCGCCGATATCGTCGTGCACTCGCTGACGAAGTTCCTCGGCGGCCATGGCAATTCGATGGGCGGCATCATCGTCGATGGCGGAACCTTCGATTGGTCGAAGTCCGGTAATTATCCGATGCTGTCCACCCCGCGGCCGGAATATAATGGCGTGGTCTTGCACTCGACCTTCGGCAATTTCGCGTTCGCCATCGCCTGCCGCGTGCTCGGTCTGCGCGATCTCGGCCCCGCCATCTCGCCCTTCAATGCGTTCTTGATCCTGACGGGCATCGAGACGCTGCCGCTGCGCATGCAGCGCCACAGCGATAATGCAATAGCTGTCGCAAAGTGGTTGGAGGCACACAGCAAGATCGCCTGGGTGAACTATGCCGGCCTCGAAGACGATCCGAACTACGCCCTACAGCAGCGCTATTCGCCGAAGGGCGCCGGTTCGGTCTTCACTTTCGGCGTGAAGGGCGGCTACGAGGCCGGCAAAACGCTGGTCGAGGGATTGGAGCTGTTCTCGCATCTCGCCAACATCGGCGATACGCGCTCGCTCGTGATCCATCCGGCGTCGACCACGCACCGTCAGTTGACGGACGAGCAAAGGATCGCCGCCGGTGCCGGTCCCGACGTCGTTCGCCTATCGGTCGGCATCGAAGACGTAAAGGATATCATCGCTGATCTCGAGCAGTCGCTGGCAAAGATCTGAGTGTCCTTCGCAGCAAACGTTTGTAGTTTCGCAGACTACCTTTGTCGAAATACAACGATAGGATCAGCCCCCGACTCAAACAGCGTCGGGCGCTCTGTTCGATGTTAGATCTTGGGCGTTTGAAAAGTCCCTTCGGCAAGCACCGGTCGGTGCCTAGCAGACGATACACCCACGCCGTGCTATGGTTGCCGCGCTCGATGTGGGAGGGCTGGGAATGGATGCGCAAGTCTCAATCACCGCTAGGCCTGAGCCGATAAGCCTCGACCCCCGCAGGACGGCCGTCGTGGTCATCGATATGCAGAATGACTTCGGTAGCCGTGGAGGAATGTTCGACGGTGCTGGCCTTGATGTCGCGCCGATTGCGGCCCTCGTTCAGCCGATTTCCCGGGTGCTCGAGACGGCACGGCGTGCGGGATTGTTTGTCGTCTACACCCGGCAGGAACACAATTCCGACCTCTCCGATGCGGGGAACGAGGATTCCCCGCATCGGATCAAGCACAGGCGCATGAACATCGGCGCGACAGTGGAGGCACCTAGCGGCATCCGAAGCCAAATTCTGGTTCGCAATACTTGGAATACGGCAATCGTCGCGGAACTTGAGCCCCGACAAGGTGATGTTGTGGTCTCCAAGCATCGATACAGCGCTTTCTTCGAAACGTCGTTTGACACCATTCTTCGTGCCAAACGGATCAACACGCTCATATTCACTGGTGCAACGACCAGCATATGCGTTGAGTCGACGGTCAGGGACGCGACGCTACCGCTGCATTGTACTTAGGGACTGTACGGCCGAGTTGATCGCGGCCGATGCGCCCCGCAGCAACCACGAGGCGTCGCTTCTCGCAATCGAGATGTTATTCGGCTGGACGGCCGAATCGGGTGCGCTGATAGATGCCTTATCGGCGTTAGATGGCCGATGAAGTTCATAACCGGCTGACTGACCTGCAGGCAGGGGATGCGGGACGAGTTCTTCGCCGCCATGGAGCCTCATGTCGCGTCTACACGCGATGAGCCGGGCTGTGTATTCTTCGAATATCATCGGCATAAGAACGACGAGGACGTGGCGGTTCTGATCGAAGGCTGTCGCGATGCAGGCAGATGTCCGCCGGCTCGACTAGCAAAGTTGCGTATAATCGAGACTGTTTCCGATAAAGTCGCGCGCTACGATCTCGATTTTATCGCAAATCCCCCGAGCTCTTATCGACCTTGATCGCGGCACGGCGAGACGCCTTCTTGTTTCGGTTGGTTGACATATCGCATCTGGGCCGCTGGCCGCCACCGCCGGCAGCATCGCGTCACCTGCGGTCATGCCTTGGCCACTCGCAGCTCCCTGGGAGGGACGCCGACCTTCACCTCCGCTTCAAATTGTATAGGCGCGACCAGCATTACATCCGGCAGGCGTATTTTCGCTTGCGAAGGACAAGCGTCGGTTACATGTTGGAGCCGTCTCGCAGTTGATGAGGTAAGCAATGCCAACGGGTACAGTCAAATTCTTCAATGCCGACAAGGGGTTTGGCTTTATAAGCCCCGACGGCGGTGGCAACGATGTGTTCGTACACATCTCGGCTCTTCAGGATTCTGGCATCCAATCTCTTCATGAAGGACAAAAGGTGTCGTTCGATACGGAGCCAGATAAAAGGGGCAAGGGCCCCAAAGCTATCAACATCGAAGTGCGGTAATCCTTGAACGCATTGGAAGCTCCCGCGGACTGAAGCGTTCAGTTACCAATTACGGGCTGTGGTCAAGCTCCTTCTCTGCGCGAGCGTGTTGACATCATCGGTTCACACAGCCCTGGCAGAGAGGAGACTGGCGTCCAATGTGGACGATGGTTGCGATGGCGACATTCAAGAAATCCTCGCACCGTCGGAACTGGCTATCCTCCGAAGGTCACTGCTCCGTAGTCGTACTAACAAGAGAGACCTCGTCGGGGGGCCGTAAAAAAAGCCGAGGTCCCCCGTACCCCTTCAGTAAGAATTTCTTGAGCTAGCGCGCATTGCTATTTTGGAAACCCGTTGCACACTCGCGGAAGACATTTCTATCTTCGGATTGTGACTGCTCATAATGGGCACATTACCTTGCTCAGTCCCTTCGGCGAGCACCGGTTCGTGTTCCAATTCTAAGAGATTGACTATGGTGTGAAGATGGTGGCTCGCGCGTGCGCTGCGGGGCGGCGATTCGTTTCGGCGCTTAATCCGGTTATCGAATGACCGGCTCACCATGATAACGGCGCTTTGACGGTTTCGACACGCCAAATCCGACTTCCATCATCAGACGCGGCGTTTGCTTTGCCAGCGTGCCCATATGGAAGCCGAAAGGGTCCTCGACAAAGCCTGTGCCCGCCCTTCCGGTCATGGTGACGGCATTCTCCTCGCCATAGAAACCCAACACTTCCTCGACTGAATGTCCGACGAGCAGCGTCAATTGATGTTTTAGCCGCCGACGGTTGTGGCTGCCTTTGACGTAGACATGGGGACCAGCATCCGCATCGACGTCGGACAAATAGAAGAAGAACTTCAGCATCCGCCAGTCATCGAGATCGAAATGAAACTTGAACGAGGCTCGGCTCAAGTCGGCTTCCGAGGCCGACTTCGTCGGAAAGCTCCACCACGTCCGCGTGGTAATCAAATTCGCCTCGCCGCCGAGATAATGCCTGGCAATGTCGATGAGTAGCGGGTCCTGCTGCACGGCGACCGCTGCCTCGCACTGCAGCACTCGCTCGAAATGATGGCCGCTCAATAGGGTGCGCCCGAAGCGGCGCTCGGCTTCTGCGTGGTCTCCTGCGCGAAACTCCAGGCCGCGCTCGAAATTGCCAAAACACGGCGTCTCGTGTCCAAATCTCGCGATTTCCTCACGGATCGCCGGCGGCAGGTTTAGGCCGGAAAAGATGCCCGTTCTTCTTAATTCCGCAGTGACTTCTTCTGCCTTGATGTCGCCAAACATGGACGTCGCAGATTTTGCCGACGGCGGCACCGGGCGGGCGGTCAGCCAGTGTGCCCGGCGAAACGGTATCGTACGGGCCAGAACGAACATCGGCAACCAGGCGGGGTTTTCCCGCAAGTCGGTCAAATAGGTCGGTACACGCGCTGCCATGCGGCGGAGAGGTCCTCCTGTGCGGGCAATGGCTTCGAGGTCTTTCGGCTTGGAGTTCGGCGTATCAAGCATTTGATATCCTTATGCGTTCGTGGTAACCCACGGCGTTTCTTGTTCCCGTACCCCAACGTACGGTAACTGATTGGGACTATAATGCAACGCAACATACTCCTTTTGCGATGCAGCGACCGGAGCCGGCTTCAAATCCAGCAATAGTACTTGGTCAGCTTTCGGAAGAGACAAAACCGGACGTTTTCCCGCCGTCAATTGCCGAAAGCGCGTTCCCTCAGTGGTCAGTCGACAGCGGCATGTCCTCGGCCTGGGGAGCAGGTTTCGGCGGAACCGTGATCGCAGACCGCAGTTCACCGTAGGCGTAAGCGCCAACCACCAACATCGCCAGGATCGCAAACAAGGTCCACCAGACGGCATGATGTCGACCAAATCGATGAGGAGTGGTCCGTAGGTCCAGGTCTCGATTGTCGTCGCCGGTCGTCATTTGGGCTCCACAACATCATAAGGGACGGACACGATAAGGTGCGACGGGTAAACCCTGTCCGATGGTCGACCCGTCGCAATATCTAACCCTCACAGCGCTCGGCCGCCTGGGTGAGTTCCCGTCTTACATGTCAGCGGCCGGACAGCCGGACGGCCGGCGCAAGCTTCCCTCGGACTTCCGAGGTGATCCTGATGGTTCCCCGCATCGTTCTGGCAAGCTTGGCTCCAGCCGAAGGAGGCACGATTGGCCAACGCCAGCATTATCCCAGTGGTTGTAAAGTTGAACAAGGGCATGCTGCGAAAGCTCAACAGCTGAACAATGGTATGCTGCGAAGGTGTCGAACGTATATTGCGAACGCGCTCGAAAAAGCTCACGATTTCAATAGCTGCTTATGCAAACGTTTGCTGCGAAGGACACTGAGACGATGGCAAACTACCTGACCTTTGACATTAGCGGCGTCGAACCGGCGTTCGGCGCCCCGGACGCCGACCGTGTGCTTGTTGGGGATCCCCAGTTCAAGACCTGGAGTCTCGAGGAGGCCGATGGCGGCCTCTATTCCGGCGTATGGGAAGCATCCCCCGGCAAGTGGCGCATCGTCTATGACGAGTGGGAGTATTTCAGCGTGCTCTCCGGTTACTCCATCGTGACGGAGGATGGGGGCGATGTCGTGCATCTTCGCGCGGGCGATCGGATGATCCTCAAGCCGGGCTTCAAGGGAAGCTGGGAAGTCGTTGAAACGACTCGCAAGGACTATGTCATCAGACTCTGATTTCAGCGCAGCAACAGGCTGAGCGAAGGGGGGGCGAGGGAGTTCGTCGACGCATTTCCGTCTTGTCCTCCAAGGGCTAGATAGACCTAGCTCCTGTCGGAAGAAGACGCGAAGTCGCTGCGGACGATGCCGTGGCGTTGCAGCTTGTCGTAGAACGTCTTCCTGGGGATGCCTAGTTCCGCGATGGTACGACGCACGTCGCCACCGTTGGCGTTCAGAGCTTCGCGAATGATGTGAGCCTCGTAGCGTTCGAGCCGGTCCGGCAGCGACAGGGTTTCGTCCGTCTCCGGTGCTGCTGCTGGTATACGGCCAAAGACGTGTCCGACTCCCAGTACAAACCGCTCGGCAAAATGCGATAGTTCGCGCACGTTGCCCGGCCAGTCGTGTTCCCGCAGATGGCGGTGGATCGACGGCGGGATCGCAGGCACGTCCCGCTTGAAGCGGCTCGCGGCGCGCTCGGCGAAGTAGCCGAAAAGAAGTGGAACATCGTCTCGGCGGTCCTTGAGCGGCGGGATGGAGATCGTCACAACGTTGAGCCGGTAATAGAGATCCTCTCGAAAATCGCCGCGTTGGCGGGGGTCGCCGAGATCGATCTTGGAGGCAGCAACGACACGCAGATCGACCGGCCGGACCTCGTTGGTGCCGAGCGGTGTAACCTCGCGCATTTCGAGGACGCGTAACATCTGCACCTGCGTTGCCGGTGGCATGCTCTCGATCTCGTCGAGGAAGAGGGTTCCGCCGCTTGCATGTTCGATGCGCCCGATGCGTTTCTTCTGCGCGCCGGTGAAGGCGCCCGGCTCGTGACCGAACAGCTCGCTTTCAACCACACTCTCCGGCAGCGCCCCGCAGTTGAGCGCGACGAAATTGCCGGATGCGCGCCGGCTCCAGCGGTGGAGCAGGCTTGCAACCACCTCCTTGCCGCTGCCGGTTTCTCCCATAAGGAGAACGTCGACATCAGTATCGGCAATCTGCCGCAAGGTGTGGCGCAGCCGCTCCATCGCCGGTGTCTGGCCGATCAGCGGCAGGTCGTCGCGCGCGTCTTCGGTGGCTTTCCGCAAAGATCTGTTTTCCATGACGAGGCGGCGCTTTTCGGCAGCGCGCCGCACGCTTTGGATGAGTCGATCTGTCGCGAACGGCTTTGTGATGAAGTCGTAGACGCCGTCCTGCATGGCTTTAACCGCCATCGGAATGTCGCCGTGGCCGGTGACCAGGATGACCGGGAGGTCCTCGTCCTGCTGTTGCACGCGGCCGAAGAGTTGCAAGCCATCGATCTCAGGCATTCGGATATCAGAAACGAGAACGCCTGCGAAATCCGGGTTCAATGCGGCCAGCGCTTCGCCAGCGTCCGAAAAGGCGGAAACGGCAAAGCCGGCGAGTTCAAGCGTCTGCTTGGTTGCCCGCAGCAGGTCCTTGTCGTCATCGACGAGGAAGATCGGTGTTACATCGCTCATGCTCTGGCCTTCCGCAGATGCACCGTGAAGCAGGTTCCGGTTTCATCGCTTGTTACGTCGATGCGGCCGCCGTAGTCGGCTACGATGTCCTTGGAAATGACGAGGCCAAGACCCAGACCTCTCTCCTTGGACGTGTTGAATGGTGTGAAAAGCGACTTCAGGATGGCAGGCGAAATGCCCGGACCATTGTCGGCGACTTCGATTGCAACCTCGTCGTCTGTCTCGGTTACGAAGACGTCGACCTTCGCATCGGCTCGCCCATCAAGCGCTTCCAAGGCGTTCTGGAACAGGTTGATCAGAATCTGCTCAAGCCGGATCCGGTTGCCAAGCACGCATAGCCCCGTTGGCGGCGGCCGGATGTGGAGCGCCTCCAACCGGCCGGCAAATCGGCTTTTCAGCAGAACCACCGCCCCGTCGATAACGCCGCGCAATTCAACAGGCTCCGCCGCTGCACGGCCTTTCCGCGCGAAGGCCTTCAATTCGTCGGTAATCGCGCCGATCCGCTCGGTGAGGCCCGCAATCGCTTGGAGGTTTTCGTGGACGGGACTCGTTTGCTTGCGCTCCAGGAAGACGCGGGCATTGTCCGCGTAAGCGCGTATGGTCGCGACCGGTTGATTGATCTCATGCGCAACGCCTGCCGCGACTTGGCCGAGGATCGCGAGCCGGTTCGCCTGCACCAGCTCCTGCTGCACGATCTGCAGTCTTGCTTCCGTTTCCCGATGATCGGAGATTTCGGCTTGCAGACGGTCGCGTGCCCGACTGAGATCATCGGTTCGGGCGATGACCCGCCGTTCCAGCTCCTCGCGCATCGCTTGTTCTTCCGCGATCTTCGTCGCAGCCGCTTGGCGCCTCCACAGAAGAAATGCCGCGATGGCGAGAAGCGGTAGAAGCACGGCCAGAGACAGCAGCCGCATTTCGCGAACCGACGCCGCGACCGGCGCGTCAGTGGGCACAAGATATTCCAGATGCCAGGGCGTGGTGGGGACGGGTGTCGTGAGGCGCAGATACTGACCCTCACCACCACCGGGAAGCACAGCGGAAACAAGCGATGCCTCGGCGTCGATGGGCTGTGGGCGCATGATCGGCAATGTCGCCAGCGGCGCATCGCCGAACTGCAGACTCCTGCGAATGGCGGCAAGGTCGGCCTCCGGCACAGGCCTGTTCATCATAAAACGCCAGGAGGGGATGCTGGTGATCAGAACAACGCCGCGATCATCCGTAACGTAGACGGGGCGATGCGTGTCGCGCCAGTCGCTCTCAAGTCGGTCGAACTCAAGCTTGACGACCACGACGCCAAGCGGTGCTGTGGCACTGCCCACACGACGGGAAATGTAGAGGCCAGGGCGCTTGCTGACACTGCCCAGGGCAAAGTGCTCGGCGGTTCCTTCGTCCATCGCCTTTCGGAAGTAGTCGCGAAAGGTGTAATCATTGCCGACGAAGCTGATCGGTTCCCGCCAATTGCTCGAGGACACGGCGATGCCGTTGGGGCCGATGACGTAGAGCACAGCTGCCTGTGTTCCCGTGACGAGCCGCTCAAGCTTCCGATTCAATATGTCGATCGCATCGTTGCCTTCGGAGGAGAGACCATCGAGAACTTGTTGGTCTTCGGCAAGAAGCAGCGGTAGCGCGCGGGGTCTCTCCAGGACTGCGTTGAGGAGTGCGACCTTGAGGTTGGCGTCGGTTCGGCTTTGACTCTCAATCGCATCGATGGCGGAGCGGCGCCCATACACGTCCGCGGCAAAGAGTGCGGCAAGGACCAGTACTGCCGAAACGGAGGCAAACACGATCCACACGCGCCGCGCCCGCCGGCCGGTGCGGTCGAACGAGCCGAAACCTGACATCGAAGTCGACTGAAGCATTATTCACCTTGTGTGCAATTCCGCACTCGCGTCAAATCAATTTGTGCGAAAATACGCTCACGTCTTCCGGTCGACCCTACGATCTCTACAGAAAATGATTTCTGAATCAATAATTTAGTCATGAAATCTATGACTTGGCACGCATGTTGCAAATCCTCCGCAAACAGCCGCGTGGGCTGTTGACTTGGTAACGCAATCGCCCCGGGAGGCCACTTTGGTTTTGGGGCACATGGAGGACATCATGGGTGCAGCACTTCCAGTCGCGCAGCCGCGCGGCAAGGTTCCCTTCTATCGACTTCTTTACGTACAGGTTCTTGCCGCCATCTGTGCCGGCATCCTGCTTGGTCATTTCTATCCCGACATCGGCTCCTCGCTGAAGCCGCTCGGCGACGCCTTCATCAAGCTCGTCAAGATGATCATCGCCCCCGTCATCTTCTTGACGGTTGCGACGGGCATTGCCGGCATGTCCGATCTGCAGAAGGTTGGACGCGTCGCCGGTAAGGCGATGCTATACTTCCTCGTCTTTTCAACGCTGGCACTGGCGGTCGGCCTGGTGGTCGCCAATGTCATACAGCCGGGCGCCGGCATGCATATCGATCCGGCGACGCTGGATGCCAAGGCCGTGGCAAGTTACGCGGCGAAAGCTCATGACACGACCATCACGGGCTTCCTGATGAACATTATTCCGAACACCATCGTTGGTGCCTTTGCCGACGGCGACATTCTTCAGGTGCTTTTCTTCTCCGTCCTGTTCGGCATCGCGCTTGCCATGGTCGGCGATCGCGGCCGTCCGGTCGTCGACTTCCTGCAGGCACTGACCGCGCCGGTCTTCAAGCTGGTGGCAGTCCTGATGAAGGCCGCTCCAATCGGCGCTTTCGGCGCCATGGCCTTCACGATCGGAAAATACGGCATCGGTTCCATTGCAAATCTGGCAATGCTGATCGGT
The DNA here is from genome assembly GCF_014197575.1 of Rhizobium sp. BK538. Taxonomy (NCBI): domain Bacteria; kingdom Pseudomonadati; phylum Pseudomonadota; class Alphaproteobacteria; order Hyphomicrobiales; family Rhizobiaceae; genus Rhizobium; species Rhizobium sp. BK538. The sequence continues at coordinate 42,618 of NZ_JACIFT010000014.1, read as the reverse complement.
ACCTTCTACCTGACGTCGCTGCTCTTCGTGCTCGTCGTCCTCGGCGCGGTCGCGCGGTACAACGGATTCTCGATCCTGGCCTTGATCCGCTACATCAAGGAAGAGCTCCTACTCGTTCTCGGCACCTCCTCTTCGGAAGCGGCACTTCCGGGCCTCATGGCCAAGATGGAGCAGGCAGGCTGCAAACGCTCTGTTGTCGGTCTCGTCATTCCGACGGGCTATTCCTTCAACCTCGACGGCACGAACATCTATATGACGCTCGCAGCCCTCTTCATCGCTCAGGCGACGGACACGCCGCTGACCCTGGCGGATCAGATCCTGCTTCTGCTGGTTGCGATGCTGAGCTCCAAGGGCGCTGCCGGCATCACCGGCGCCGGCTTCATCACGCTCGCTGCAACGCTCTCCGTTGTGCCCTCGGTTCCAGTTGCCGGCATGGCGTTGATCCTCGGCATCGATCGCTTCATGTCGGAATGCCGCGCCTTGACGAACTTTGTCGGCAACGCGGTTGCAACGGTCGTCGTCGCCCGCTGGGAAAATGAGCTTGACCAGACGAAGTTTGCTGCTGCCTTAGCCGGCAAGTTGCCGCCGGAACCGGAAGACGGAGTGCCGGCTCTGCAGGCTGCGGAATAACGCCTCGCCGCAAGGCGCCGGAAAGAAAAGGAAAGCCTGCGTTCTCCCGAGCGCGGGCTTTCTTATTTGTGGCCTACCAAGCCAGAACCAGGCGGTCCAATCCATGGAAATGATAGACGTCTTTCACGACGGGCGTCCGGGCGAGCCTGAGCCCTGGCAGCCGCTTGAACAGAATTGGCAGGACGATGTTCAGTTCCAGTCTTGCAAGCGGCGCCCCGATGCAGAAATGGATGCCCGCGCCAAAGGAGAGGTTGGCAGCCTCGTTGCGGTCAGGCTTGAAGGTCAGCGGATCGCTGAATTTTGTTGGGTCGAGGTTGGCAGCGGCCAGAATGAGGCTCACCTTGTCGCCTCGCTTGAATGAAATGCCGTCGATCTCGACGGGTTCGAGCGCCCAGCGCTGGAAAATGTGAACCGGCGCGCAGAGGCGCAGGGACTCTTCCACGGTTCGTTCGGTCGTTGCCTCGTCCTTGAAAAGTTCGGTCGGATCGCGCCCGCTTTCCAAGATGATGCGAACTGAGTTACCGATCTGGTGGACCGTCGCCTCGTGACCGGCATTGAGCAGTACGATCGTCGTCGAGACGAGCTCGTCCTCGGTCAGATACTGGCCTTTGTGCTCGGTGTGGATCATGTGCGTCAGCAGATCGTCCCGCGGATTGGCGCGGCGCTCGGCGATGACCGTCTTTATATAGTCCGAAAATTCCTTGGCGGCCCGCTCGGCGCCATCTTCGTCCTCGCGGGTGCGACCGAAGAGATACATGCGAATGTAGGCGTGGGACCACTTCAGGAGCTGCGGTCCCATTTCCACAGGAATGCCGATCATGCGGGCAATCATCGTTACCGGAATAATATCGGCAAATGCTGAAAGCAGCTCGACTTCGTTGTCCTTCTCGAAGCCATCAATGAGCCTATCGGCGAGCTCGGCAAGCTCCGGCTTCATCTTCTCGACGTGGCGAGAGACGAAAGCGCGGTTAACGAGCGTTCGCAGACGGGTGTGCTCGGGTGGCTCCAGCTCTAGCAAGGAGTATCGTTCGGCGAGATCGAAATTCGCCACGTGCTGATCCGGTTCGGGAAGACCAAGCTCATCACGCGAGGCTATGTGAAGGATCTGGCGGCCGAAGCGGCGATCGCGAAGCAGGCTGTTGACGTGGTCGTAGCCGGTGAAGAACCACTGCTTCTGCTGCACCCAATAGAATGTGGGGCAGTGCGCGTGCAGAGCGGCGTAGACGGTGTTCGGATCGCTGTAGAAGGCGGGATTGCTTGCGTCGAGGGAGACGTGACGTGTGGCGGGATCGATGGAAAGGAATGGTGGGATCATCATGCTTCGAGGCTTAGCGGATTTGCCAAGCCTCGAAAAGATGGGCTCAACCTCTGGACAGTGATCCGACGCGGCGAAGCGCATGAATCTGGTCGTCAAGTGTTGGGACAAGTTCGCCACTAGTTTGATCGGGCTGCGGAGGCTGCGGAGCCGCCGCTTCGGCTTCACCAAAGATGACAGTGCAGTTGCGGCCGGCTGCCTTGGCGGCATATAGCGCGCGATCGGCCGCCGAAACCAGCTTGTCCCTATTGGCCTCGATGGCCGAGGCGAGGGCGACGCCAGTGCTGACCGTTGCGGGAATGATCGCGTCGCCGGTGCTCACCGGGACCCGGCAGAATTCGGCACGGATCGATTCCGCGAGCGCTTCCGCCTCGGTCTGGTCGGCCACCGTCGCGAAAGCGGCAAACTCCTCGCCGCCCATGCGACCGAAGGCGCCGGCAGAGACGAACTGGCGGGCCATGCGCGCAAAGACCGTCAGCACGATGTCGCCAGCCTGGTGTCCGAACCGATCGTTGACGCGTTTGAAGTGGTCGAGGTCGAAGAGCAGTACGGCGACCTGGCGGTTGTTGTGGAACGCGCTCTCCTGAATGTCATCGAACCGGCCGAAAAGGCCGCGCCGGTTCAAGACGCCCGTCAGCGAATCGGTCAGGCTGAGCATACGAAGATGCTTCTCCGAACGTTCCATGATGACGACGCAGGTGAGGGCGCACGCTAGGGTCAGCAGGAAGCCCGTCGCCATAGCGGCGGCGCCCGCGAAGTTGGCGGCTTCCGCGTCGGTGGGGCCGATGACCGCCATTGCCGTCGCCGTACCGAAGCACAGGAGGCTCTGGATCACAAAGATAGCCCCCAGTTTGCTTCTTGAGCCCTCGCTGCGCTGGCCGGTCATGCAGACTGCCATTGCTAGCGCCGTCGCGCCGGTGGCCGAGGCCAGGTTGTAGAGAATGACGCGATTGGTGTAGTCGTCATTGACCCACGGCAGGAAGACGCCACCCAACCAAACGAGCGGTGGCAGCAATGCCCACCATTCGAGCTTGCGACGGTCAAGCGCCAGGTACCCGGCAACCCACGCGCTCTGCCCACATAGCGCGATCGTGTTGCCGATCTCGATGGAGAGGATGTCAGGTATCTGCCCGCGCAGCGCAACCATTGCGAAGCCCACGCCGCTAAGAAGAAAACCCATTCCCCAATAGAAATAGGTCTTGTTTCGGACATTGTGGCGCCAGGCCATGAACGCTACCAGCGCGAGCGTCATGGCTTCCGAGCACCAAATGGCTAATCCAGTCGTAACATTGAACACGGCAATACCCCTTGCATTGCGCGCATTCTCTCGGAGGAAACTGGCAACTTCATTAATTACGCCTGGCTCGGCGGCGCATTTTTGTGCCGAGTTGTGGTTAGGCTTTCTGGTCTGTAAACGCAGCATAGTCGCAAGTGGATTCAGAATTCGTTCATCCTGGCACCGACAAAAGCTGTGCGACCGCGCGATCGCCGCTCGCTCTTCGAAGCTATTTGCAGGCATGAGCGTATATCGGGCGAAAAGTTGTTCGCCTTACGCCTGCCCCTCTTAACGTTATCCATCAGCGCGTCTTGAAGAGGAGGGCAGGGAAGCTCTATGTAGGGATAAGGCATTTTCTTTGATTCCCGGCTATAGCCGGCAGACGTTGACAAAGGACGCACATGAGAAACCCAGTCGATACCGCTATGGCCCTCGTGCCAATGGTCGTGGAACAGACCAATCGCGGTGAACGCTCCTACGACATCTATTCGCGCCTGCTCAAGGAACGCATCATCTTCCTGACTGGGCCGGTCGAGGATCACATGGCCACGCTCGTCTGCGCCCAGCTCCTGTTCCTCGAGGCCGAAAACCCGAAGAAGGAAATTGCGCTCTACATCAACTCGCCGGGCGGCGTTGTAACTGCCGGCATGGCGATCTACGACACGATGCAGTTCATCAAGCCTGCTGTCTCGACGCTCTGCATCGGCCAGGCCGCCTCCATGGGCTCGCTGCTGCTTGCTGCCGGCCACAAGGACATGCGCTTTGCCACCCCGAATTCCCGCATCATGGTGCATCAGCCATCGGGCGGCTTCCAGGGCCAGGCATCGGACATCGAGCGTCACGCCCGCGATATTCTGAAGATGAAGCGCCGCCTCAACGAAGTTTACGTCAAGCACACTGGTCGCACCTACGAGGAAGTCGAAAAGACCCTCGACCGCGACCACTTCATGGATGCGGACGAGGCTCAGACCTGGGGCGTCATCGACAAGGTTCTGACGTCTCGCGTCGAGATGGAAGGCGATGCCGCCTAGTGAGAAGTAGGGATGGTGTTGTATCCGCCACAGTTCTATCTCATTTGTGATTGAACAAGGGAAGAAACCCGGTGGCGGGTGCGGCAATCTCAAGTATTAATGCTATGTTGAATTTTTATGACATAGCATCGGCAGTCGAAGGGGAATTCGTTGCCGCCGGAGCCAGGACAGCATAGTTTGGACCGGTTCGTACCCCTTAACGGCCTTGGCCGGCTGGGGCTCCAAGCGTGGAGCAGGCCAATGAGTGGACCGTAATTTCACCTTGAAATGCGGCGTGCTGGAAGGAAAGTGATATGAGCAAGGTCAGCGGCAGCAACGGCGGCGACTCTAAAAACACCCTGTACTGCTCCTTCTGCGGAAAGAGCCAGCACGAAGTCCGGAAGCTGATTGCCGGACCGACGGTTTTCATTTGCGATGAATGCGTCGAACTGTGCATGGACATCATTCGCGAAGAGAACAAGTCCTCGATGGTCAAGTCCCGTGACGGCGTTCCCACGCCCCAGGACATCATCAAGGTTCTCGACGAATACGTCATCGGCCAGCGCCAGGCGAAGAAGATCCTGTCCGTCGCCGTTCACAACCATTACAAGCGCCTCGCGCATGCCACGAAGAACAGCGAAGTCGAGCTGGCGAAGTCGAACATCATGCTGGTCGGCCCGACTGGCTGCGGCAAGACCTATCTTGCCCAAACGCTCGCTCGCATCATCGACGTGCCCTTCACCATGGCCGATGCGACGACGCTGACGGAAGCCGGCTATGTCGGTGAGGACGTCGAAAACATCATCCTGAAGCTGCTGCAGGCTGCTGACTACAACGTCGAGCGCGCTCAGCGCGGCATCGTCTACATCGACGAAGTCGACAAGATCTCCCGCAAGTCGGACAACCCGTCGATCACCCGCGACGTGTCGGGCGAGGGCGTCCAGCAGGCGTTGTTGAAGATCATGGAAGGCACGGTCGCCTCCGTGCCGCCACAGGGCGGGCGCAAGCATCCGCAGCAAGAGTTCCTGCAGGTCGACACCACGAACATCCTGTTCATCTGCGGTGGGGCCTTTGCCGGCCTCGACAAGATCATCTCCGCGCGCGGCGAGAAGACCTCGATCGGCTTCGGCGCAACGGTCAAGGCTCCGGACGACCGCCGCGTCGGCGAAGTTCTGCGCGAGCTCGAGCCGGAAGATCTGGTCAAGTTCGGCCTGATCCCTGAGTTCATCGGCCGTCTGCCGGTCCTGGCGACGCTCGAGGATCTCGATGAGGATGCGCTGATCCAGATCCTGTCCGAGCCGAAGAACGCGCTGATCAAGCAGTACCAACGCCTGTTCGAGATGGAAGACGTGGAACTAACCTTCCACGAGGACGCTCTTCGCGAGATCGCCCGCAAGGCGATCGTGCGCAAGACCGGTGCTCGCGGCCTTCGCTCGATCATGGAAAAGATCCTGCTCGACACGATGTTCGAACTGCCGGCGCTGGAAGGCGTACGTGAGGTCGTTATCTCCGAGGAAGTGGCGCGCGGCTCCGCCCGTCCGCTTTACATCTACGCCGATCGTCAGGACGAGAAGGCCAACGCTTCGGCGTGAGGCATTAGAGATATCTTTACGATACGAACCGTGAATTTAAGGGGCTTGCCGTCGGCAGGCCTCTTTCTATTTCAAAACCAGTGCACGACCTTGATAAATCTTGCTAAAGAGGTCTGAAAGCGCTTCTGCTGCCGTTGCGGATTTCCAAGTCCGTGGCAATTATGGAATGATTCCGTTGGTGTGTTTCGGCCTTGTGCGTTAGCCGGCGCGGAAGTGGCAAGCGCCGGTCCAGCCTGGCGCTCCAGAGTGAAGGTGTTCCGTTGTAGCATAGCTGTCATGTCCAGGGGGACACCGGCCATGGCGCAGCTTGAAAAGCATAGTCAGAACCTCCACTTGTTGTCTCAAGTGGAGTGCGGCCCGGTTCTAGTGGCCGCGCCAGAAGAGCCCGGCAACGGGACGATGGAAAGGAAATAAAATGACGAAGAAAACGTCAGTTGCGAGCATCGCATATCCGGTTTTGCCCCTGCGCGATATCGTCGTCTTCCCGCATATGATCGTGCCGCTATTCGTCGGCCGCGAGAAGTCGATCCGTGCGCTTGAGGAGGTCATGGGATCGGACAAGCAGATCATGCTCGTCACGCAGATCAACGCGAGCGATGACGATCCGGAACCCTCTGCCATTCACAATGTCGGCACCGTCGCCAACGTGCTGCAGCTGCTGAAGCTGCCTGATGGCACCGTCAAGGTTCTGGTCGAAGGTCGCGCACGCGCCGAGATCGACGCCTACACCGATCGCGAGGACTTTTATGAAGCCCTTGGCCATGTTCTCGAAGAGCCGCATGACGATCCGGTCGAACTGGAAGCGCTCAGCCGCTCGGTCGTGTCCGAATTCGAGAGCTACGTAAAGCTCAACAAGAAGATCTCGCCTGAGGTCGTTGGCGCCGCTAGCCAGATCGACGACTACTCGAAGCTCGCCGACACGGTTGCGTCGCACCTGTCGATCAAGATCACCGAGAAGCAGGAGATGCTGGAAACCACCAGTGTCAAGGCACGCCTCGAAAAGGCGCTCGGCTTCATGGAAGGCGAGATCTCGGTCCTGCAGGTCGAAAAGCGCATCCGTTCGCGCGTCAAGCGCCAGATGGAGAAAACCCAGCGCGAGTACTACCTGAATGAGCAGATGAAGGCGATCCAGAAGGAGCTCGGCGACGGCGAGGAAGGCCGCGACGAGATGGCCGAACTGGAAGAACGCATCTCCAAGACGAAGCTGTCGAAAGAAGCACGCGAAAAGGCCGATGCCGAGCTGAAGAAGTTGCGGCAAATGAGCCCGATGTCGGCCGAAGCGACTGTTGTCCGCAACTACCTCGACTGGCTGCTCGGCATTCCGTGGGGCAAGAAGTCGAAGATCAAGACGGACCTCAACAACGCCGAGAAGATCCTCGAAGCCGATCACTTCGGTCTCGACAAGGTCAAGGAGCGCATCGTCGAGTACCTGGCTGTTCAGGCTCGCGCGACCAAGATCAAGGGTCCGATCCTGTGCCTCGTCGGCCCTCCGGGCGTCGGCAAGACCTCTCTTGCCCAGTCTATCGCCAAGGCGACTGGCCGTGAGTATGTCCGCATGGCGCTCGGCGGCGTTCGCGACGAAGCTGAAATCCGCGGTCACCGTCGCACCTACATCGGTTCGATGCCCGGCAAGGTCATCCAATCGATGAAGAAGGCGAAGAAGTCCAATCCGCTCTTCCTGCTCGACGAGATCGACAAGATGGGTCAGGATTTCCGCGGCGATCCGTCGTCTGCTCTGCTCGAGGTGCTGGATCCGGCTCAGAACTCGACCTTCATGGATCACTACCTGGAGGTCGAATACGACCTGTCGGACGTGATGTTCATCACGACGGCGAACACGCTGAACATTCCGGCGCCCTTGATGGACCGCATGGAAGTCATCCGCATCGCCGGCTACACCGAAGACGAAAAGCGTGAGATCGCCAAGCGACACCTGCTGCCGAAGGCCATCAAGGAGCATGCTCTGCAGCCGAATGAATTCTCGGTCAGCGACGATGCCCTGATGGCGATCAGCCAGCAGTACACCCGCGAAGCCGGTGTTCGTAACTTCGAACGCGAATTGATGAAGCTCGCCCGCAAGGCGGTGACCGAGATCATCAAGGGCAAGACGAAGTCCGTTCATGTGACGGCCGAAAACATCGACGACTATCTGGGCGTTCCGCGCTTCCGCCACGGCGAAGCAGAACGCGAAGATCAGGTCGGCGTGGTCACCGGTCTGGCCTGGACGGAAGTCGGCGGCGAACTGCTGACGATCGAAGGCGTCATGATGCCGGGCAAGGGTCGGATGACCGTGACCGGCAACCTGAAGGAAGTCATGAAGGAGTCGATCTCCGCAGCGGCATCTTACGTCCGCTCGCGCGCTGTCGATTTCGGCATCGAGCCGCCGCGCTTCGACAAGAGCGACATCCACGTGCACGTGCCGGAAGGTGCGACGCCGAAGGATGGTCCGTCGGCCGGTGTTGCCATGGCAACCGCAATCGTCTCGATCATGACCGGTATCCCGGTCGACAAGAATGTGGCCATGACTGGTGAGATTACTCTTCGCGGTCGTGTTCTGCCAATCGGCGGCCTGAAGGAAAAGCTGCTCGCAGCGCTTCGCGGTGGCATCAAGAAGGTGCTGATCCCGGAAGAAAACGCCAAGGATTTGGCGGAGATTCCGGACAACGTGAAGAACAACATGGAGATCATCCCGGTGTCCCGCATGGGCGAGGTGATCAAGCATGCGCTGGTCCGCAGACCGGAAGCGATCGAGTGGGATGGCACGGTGGAAACGCCGGTCATTGCAACGGTCGAAGGGCTCGATGAAACAGGTGCAACCATAGCTCACTGAGCTTTGTTTGCCACATTCGTGCCCAATTGCTTAAAAACCCTGAAAAGGCTGGTGTTTTCGCCAGCCTTTTTTTGTGAAATTGACACGCAGGTGCTTGCATTTCCTTGATTTGCAGGGTCTTTGGGGTGCGGCGGGCCTGATGAACTCTATTCTGTGCCTAGCTTATAGATTTGAGTCGTTTCGAACCATTTAGAAAGGGGTGGAAACATGAACAAGAATGAACTCGTGTCCGCAGTTGCCGAAAAGGCAGGACTCTCGAAGACCGACGCTGCTTCCGCAGTTGATGCTGTTTTCGAAGTCGTCCAGGCTGAACTGAAGGGCAAGGGCGACGTTCGCCTCGCTGGTTTTGGTAGCTTCACCGTCTCCCATCGCGCAGCCACGAAGGGCCGCAACCCGTCCACCGGCGCTGAAGTCGATATTCCGGCTCGCAACGTGCCGAAGTTCACGCCCGGCAAGGGCCTGAAGGACGCCGTTAACGGCTGATATGAATTTGCTTGTCGGCCGGGCAACGAGACCGGCGGTGCAAGTTTCGAAGGGTTCGGCCACGGCCGGACCCTTTTTGTATTTCGCGGACTTGTCGGCACGCGAGGTATGTCTTACGAAAATACTGTTCTCAGGGCGGGGTGAAAGTCCCCACCGGCGGTAAGGGCCTCGGCTCAAGTCCGCGAGCGCCTTTTGGCCGGTGTCGAAAGGGTCAGCAGATCCGGTGCAATTCCGGAGCCGACGGTTACAGTCCGGATGAAAGAGAATGAGCGGAGCGGTTGTGTGCGTCAAGTTCTGCAAAATTGGGCGGTCATGCGGCTGGTCATGCGGCTTGACGCAGAGCGAGTTTCTTGTGCTCGCGTAGGTCATCCATGTTGATGTAGCGGTTTGCCTCCATCCAGTTTTCGTGGGTTTCGACTGCGAGCGCCCTTACGAGGCGCAAGCAGCTCTCGGTATTTGGAAAGATGCGCACGACGTAGGTTCTGCGCCGGATTTCCTCGTTGAGGCGTTCAAGCATATTGGTCGACTTCAAGTGCTTGTGATGCTGGCGTGGCAATCGGAAGAAGGTCAGCGTCTGTTCGATCGTCTCCTCGACCCAACTGGTCAGACGCGGATACCGGGCCGACCATTTGGCAAGCCAGGCAGAAAGGTCGGTCTTGGCTTCGTCGAGGTCGCGCCGATCGTAGAGCCATCGCAGCTCCTGCAGACAGTCGTCACCATGCTTGCGTGGCAGGTGATCGAGGGCGTTCCTCAGGAAATGAACGTAACAGCGTTGCCAGGCGGCCTCCGGGATCACCTCGCCGATCGCCGCGACGAGACCGGCATGATCGTCGGAGACCACCAGCTCGACGCCCCTCAAGCCGCGTCCTTTCAGCCTGACGAGGAAGTCCTTCCAGGCAGAGCGGCTCTCGCGACCGGCCATCTCGACAGACAGAATTTGCCGCCGTCCGTCCCAGTCGATGCCAACGGCGATCAGCACCGCCTGGCTCATCACGACGCCGGCCTCACGCACCTTCTCATAGCGGGCATCGAGGATCAGGTAGGGAAAGGGCTCTTGAAGCGGGCGCTCGGCAAAGGCCTTCAGGCTCTCGTCCAGCCGCTTGTTGATCGCCGAGATCGATGATGCCGAGAAGGCATGGCCGCAGAGTTCCTCGGTAATCGCCTTGACCTTTCTGGTCGAAACCCCTTGCACATACATCTCCGCCAACGTTGCCACCAGCGCCCGCTCGGAGCGCTGATAGCGCTCGAATAGTTCGGTGGAGAAGCGTCCCGAGCGATCCTGCGGAACCCGCAGTTCAAGCTTGCCAACACGGGTGATCAGCGTGCGGCCATAGTGGCCCGAGCGGTAGCCGAGCCGCTCCGGCGTGCGCTCGCCTTTTGCAGCCCCCAGTGTTTCGTCCATCTCCGCCTCCAGCACCTCTTGCATCACCGTGCGGATCACCTCGCGCAGCCCATCAGGGTTCGAAAGCAAAATGTCTTTGACGGCAGCGCTGGCTGTCTTACCTTCAATCTTGGTCATGGTGGCGTTCCTTCCAGGGAATCAGGTGACGTTGAACATCACCAGCCTGCCATGACCGCCTCCTTCAGAGAATTTGCAGAACCTTCAGCACACTACCAGCGGAGCGGGCGAGGGCGAATTCTGTCCTGGCTGCGGTATCGCGCTCATGCGTCCTGATTTGTGTTGGTTTCGGAAAGAAAACATGAATCAGACTTCCCCTACATTTTCTGCTTCGCGAGCAATGATCGGCGCTGCCTGGATGGTCGCTGCAGGCATCGCCTTCTCGATCCTCAATGTCGTCACGCAATGGCTGACGATGAGGCTCGCCTTCCCCTCCGCCTCTGCAGCCTTCTGGCAATATGCCTTTGCGCTGGTCTTCTCGTTGCCCTTTCTCCGGCGCGTCGGCTTTGGAGCAATGCGAACGCGCTATCCTTGGCGTCACGTCGTGCGTGTCGCCTTGGCAGCCTTCGGTGTGATGACCTGGGTCGCAGGGCTTGCGTCCGTGCCGATCTGGCAGGCGATCGCCCTGGTAATGACTTCGCCATTCTTCATCATCATGGGCGCACGCATCTTCCTTGGTGAATACATCGGCCTCGCACGGTGGGTGGCGACTGGCACCGGCTTCGTCGGAGCGATGATCATCCTGCAGCCCTGGTCGGACAGCTTCAGTTGGGCGGCGCTCCTTCCAATCCTCTCGGCGCTTCTCTGGGGTGCCTCGTCGCTGATCACCAAGAGCCTTACCGGGGTCGAACGGCCGGAAACCATCACCGTCTGGCTGCTGGCTCTCCTGACGCCCATCAACGGCGGATTGGCGGTCGCCGCGGGATTCAGCATCCCTTCCGGTATGACGCTCCTGCTTTTCGTTGCGGCAGGCCTCCTCACCGTGATGGCCCAGTATTTCTTGACACTTGCCTATTCAACGGCCGATGCCGCCTACATCCAGCCCTTCGACGATCTCAAGCTGCCGCTCAATGTTTTCGCCGGCTGGTTGGTCTTTGGTTATGCGCCGACCGGCTATTTGTGGTTGGGGGCGATGCTGATCCTTGGTGCATCGCTCTTCATCATGAGGAACGAAATGAAGAAGGAACGGGAGACCGGCTAGCGCAGTCAGAATGTGACGGCAGTGTCATTCCGGTGTCATGCCTATCCCGCAAAACCCCTTTGTTTGAATTCATGGGGGATTTCATGACAACTCTATCGCGCAAGACAGTGCTCGTTGCAGCGCTTCTGACGACGGCCGCGTTTCCGGCCGCCGCAGAGCCCGTTTTCAACCGCATCGCAACTTTTCCGGTGGCATCCAACCTGCCCGAGGGAAAAGACAAGCTTTCGGCCACTTCGGCGGAAATAATCACGGCCACCGACGACGGCATGACGCTGATCTATAGCGATAGCCCGCTCGGTGCGATCGGATTTGTCGATATCTCAGACGCCAAGGCGCCGAAGGCCGGGGGCGCGCTGATGATGGACGGCGAGCCGACCTCCGTGACGTCCGCCGCCGGCAAGGCACTGGTGGCCGTCAATACGTCAGAGAGCAGGGCGAAGCCCTCGGGGCGCCTTGCGATCGTCGACGTTGCAACCAAGAAGGTCGAGAGCACCTGCGATCTCGGCGGCCAGCCGGATTCGATCGCACTCAACAAGGACAAGACGCTCGGCGCGATCGCGATCGAAAACGAGCGTGACGAAGAGGTGAACGACGGCAAGATTCCACAGATGCCGGCAGGCGAGCTCGCCGTGTTCCAAGTCAAGAACGGCACGGTCGATTGCAGCTCGATCAAGCACGTCACGCTGACAGGCCTTGCGGGCATTGCGCCCGAAGATCCGGAACCAGAATTCGTCTCGTTCAACGACCAGAACGAGATTGCCCTGACCCTTCAGGAAAACAACGAAATCGTCATCATTGACGCGGCAACTGCAACGGTGAAGACGCACTTCTCCGCTGGCAGTGTCGATCTGGCCGGCATCGACACCAAACGCGATGGTGCCCTGAAGTTCACCGGCGAACTCAAGGGCACCCCCCGTGAGCCTGACGCGGTGAAGTGGCTCGACAATAACCGCCTGGTCGTTGCCAACGAAGGCGACTATCAAGGCGGCTCGCGCGGTTTCACGATTTTCGACAAGACCGGCAAGGTGCTCTACGAATCCGGTGCTTCCTTCGAACGTGCCGTCGCCAATATCGGCCACTATCCGGACAAGCGTTCATCCGCCAAGGGCGTCGAGCCGGAAGGTCTGGAAGTGGCGACGATCGGAGGCCAGAAATACATATTCCTGCTCGCAGAGCGCGCCTCTGTCGTCGGCGTCTACAGGGATACCGGTGCGGAGCCTGAACTGGTCCAGATTCTTCCGTCCGGCGTTTCACCTGAAGGCGCTGTGGCCGTACCGACGCGCAATCTCCTCGCGACCGCCAACGAAGTCGATCTTGGCGAGGACGGCGGCCCACGGTCGCACGTGATGCTCTACGAACTCGCCGAGGGCGAGGCGGCCTATCCGCAGATCGTTGCGGCCGAGAAGGATAGCAACCCGGTCGGCTTCGCGGCGCTTTCCGGTCTTGCTGCCGTTCCGGAAAAGTCGGGACAGCTGTTTGCCGTCAGCGATAGTGTCCTCGGCATGCAGCCGACGATCTACACGATCGACGCAACCAGGAAGCCGGCCGTGATCACCGAAACGCTGACCGTAAAGCGCGACGGCCAACCGGCACAGAAGCTCGACATCGAGGGTGTGGCCGTTGATGAAAAGGGCTGGTTCTGGCTGGCGTCCGAAGGCAACACTGAGAAGCTGGTGCCGCACGCTCTCTATCACGTCAATCCGAAAGGCGAGATCAAGGAAGAGATCTCACTTCCCAAAGAATTGGCAGCGAACGAAATCCGCTACGGCTTCGAAGGTGTGACGATCGTCGGCTCCGGCGACGACGCGACGCTCTGGATGGCCGTCCAGCGCGAGTGGAAGGATGACGAGAAGGGCCTTGTCAAACTTGTTTCCTACAATCCGAAAAGCAAGGAGTGGGGTGCCGTCCGCTATCCGCTCGACAAATTCGAAGCGGGCTGGATTGGTCTCTCCGAAATCTCCGCTCATGGCGATAGCGTCTACATCATCGAACGCGATAACCTTGTCGGCGACGCAGCGAGACTGAAGAAGCTCTACAAGGTAGCGATATCGGACCTGAAGCCCGCCAAGCTCGGTGGCGAACTGCCGGTCGTCAAGAAGATTGAAGCCCACGACTTCCTTCCGGAGCTGAAGACCGCCACCAATGGCTATGTCCTCGACAAGCTCGAGGGCTTCGTTTTCGATGCCTCCGGCAAGGCCTACGCGGTCACGGACAATGACGGCGTCGATGATTCCTCGGGCGAAACTCTGTTCTTCCAGGTCAATCTCGTTGGCACAAACTGAGATTGGCATGAAACAGAATGGCCGGGTCTACGCCCGGCCATTTTTCTTGCGGCTGCTTTACCAGCGCTGGTGGACATAAGGAGCGACGAGGCGCTCGTAGATCTCGCGTGTGGCGTCCATCACCTCATGCGAGAGCGGCGCGAGACTTGCCGCCGCCGCGTTGGCGCGTGCCTGTTCGGCATTGCGTGCACCCGGAATGACGACGGTGACTGCATCGCTCATCAGGATCCAACGCAGCGCGAAGGCCGCCATCGTCGCGCCAGCGGGAACGAGCTTGCGCACTTCCTCCACCGCCTGCAGGCCGACCTCGAAGGGAACGCCAGCGAACGTCTCACCGACATCGAATGCCTCGCCGTGACGATTGAAATTGCGGTGATCGTCGCTCGCAAACTTCGTATCGCGGGTGATCTTTCCGGAGAGCAGACCACTTGCAAGCGGCACGCGGGCGATGACGGCGATGTTCTTCCGCCGCGCCTCCTGGAAAAACAGGTGATCGGGCCGCTGACGGAAGATGTTATAGATGATCTGGATGCTGACGACGCCAGGATACTCGATCGCCTTCAGCGCTTCCTCGACCTTCTCGACGCTGACGCCGTAGCCCATGATCTTGCCGGCCTTCTGCAGCTCATTCAGGGCTTCGAAGACCTCCGGGCGATAAAGCACTTCTGTCGGAGGGCAGTGCAACTGCACGAGGTCGAGGCCGTCGACGCGCAGATTCTTGAGACTGCGATCGATGAAGCCTTCGAGGTTGGCCTTGGTGTAGCCATCGGCGACATGCGGGTTCAGCCGGCGCCCTGCCTTGGTCGCAACCATCGGCCGTTCGCCGCCACGGCTCGCAAGAACGTCGGCAATGATCTTTTCCGATCGGCCGTCGCCATAGACGTCGGCGGTGTCGATGAAGGTCATGCCGGCGTCGAGCGCCGCATTCAGGGCGTCGCGGCCGTCGGCTTCGCTGACATCGCCCCAGGCGCCGCCGATCTGCCATGCGCCGAAGCCGATATTCGTGACGGTATGGGGCAGGTGGCCGAAAGAATGCTGTTTCATGGAAATCCTCCGCGTGATGAAATGCCTCGCCCTAGCAGTCGCCCAGGCAAGGAGCAAGCGCCTGCAGCTGAGATAGGGCGGCATCGCCGGAGCGCCGCCATTTCTTCTGCGGAGCGACATGAACGCCACGATTCGGAGCGCGCTCTGCTATCCGCGGTTATCGTCGGATTCGCTCCTGTCTCCGATTGGTGACAAGGCGCTGTGGTCAGGGCCACGCAGCCTGGGACCGAGCAATGCGTCGCTTGGACAATGAAGCCGCTTGGCTTACGGTCGCCTGGACAGATCGTCATGCTCGAAAAGGAAACGTCGATGGAGATCAAACCCTGCGGATCGCGGCCCTCTATGAAGGCGCCGAAAGAATATTTCACGGGGTCGGTCCGTCAGGACCCACTGATGGACGCGCCAACCCCGGCAAGGGTGAGGGTGGTCAGCGTCACGTTCGAACCGGGCGCTCGAACCGCCTGGCATACGCACCCGTTGGGGCAGACCCTGATCGTCACCGCAGGCAAGGGGCTGGCGCAGAGCGAGGGCGGCCCCCTTCGTGAAATTTGCGCCGGCGACACGGTCTGGTTCGCGCCGGGCGAAAAGCACTGGCATGGCGCCGGACCCGATACCGCAATGACCCACATCGCGATCCATGAAGCGCTGGACGGCAGCGCCGCCGACTGGATGGGACAGGTCAGCGACGAGCAATACGCAGGAAAGGCCTGAAGCGGCTCAGAGGCGCTTCAGGCAATAGGAAAAGTGAGCGTGCGATTCGACCGTCAGGAACTCGAATTGCCAGCCATAGTCCTTGCAGAACTTGGTGACCGCTTCGACGACGCCGTAGACGATCGGCTTAACGGCATTGCCGGTGCAAAAGTCATGCCCGGCGATTCTTCCCGTTCGTTTCACTTTCTTCTCGCACAGCAGGAGTTCCTGCCAGGTGAGCCCGAAGGAATGATCGGTGTCGATGTAAGCCCAGTCGAGAAAGTCATCTTCGAATTCGGCGAGCTTTTCGAGCGATGTGCCCTGCATCAGGTGCAATTGGCCACTCTCTATCTGGTCTTTGAACTGATTGTGGATTTGATCGAGCCCCGAACTGTAGCGGTCCATGCTCCAAGGATCGATCAGGTAAAGCTGTGCAGGCCGATTCTTCTCAAGGATTTCCGCCGTATACTCCCCAAAGGCAGCTCCAACTTCGACGCCGATGCCGCCGTTCGGGATACGGTAGAGCAATTCGCTCCGATCAGGCAGCAGCCGTGCATTTTCCATATGGTGCGTGCTCAACTGTGTGCGCGGCATACTAGCCCGCTGTGCCTGCCGTTCCTCGCGTGTCTTCATGATGATGTCTCGGATAATGCGTGTGTTGTTGGACCTTGCGGCCCGCGGGAACCACCTTATAGCCAGCGCAACGCGATGTTGGCTAGGCTTCTTCGGGAGGCGCAACGACAGATCGCTGCGATCTGATCTTACCGATAGATCAGCCAGTCCTTGGGCACATGCGAGACATTGGCCACACCATGGACAGAGACGTTGTCTCCGCCCGATGCCTTGGCCATGCCGAGCGCCTGTTCGGCGAATGCTATAAGCGCATCAGCCGTCCGGGCTTCCTTCGACATACATATCCCGACCGAGAATGAAATTGGCGCTGCCCGTTTTCCCGATACGGGATGCACCACCGGCAATCCCCTAAGCCGATCGCGGAGCCTATCGACAAGCCGCATGATCTCCGTCTCGTCCGCCGTTCGGAAGATGAAACCGAAGCGCCCCCGATCGAAGCGGCAGGCCAGATCCTTTTCACCGAACATCGCCTGGATCAACTCGCCGATTTTCCTGAGGACGGGCTCAAGAAGGTTTGGAACGGCTGCAATGGTCTCGTAGCGGTCGATATCCGCAAAGGCGATTCCGCACAGATCAGGCAGTCCTGATTTCTCATAGACATTGGCGAGTTCCTTGTTGAATACCCGACGGTTCCCCAGGCCGGTCAACGTATCGACAAATCTTGCGGCGTTTGCCGCGGCGGCCTCGCGCTGTACCTCCTCGAGCTTCTGGGATTTTTCCACCACCTTGGAAGCGAGCATTGCACTTTGCGCCTCGCGAGTATGTGTTGCC
The DNA here is from genome assembly GCF_014197575.1 of Rhizobium sp. BK538. NCBI lineage: Bacteria > Pseudomonadati > Pseudomonadota > Alphaproteobacteria > Hyphomicrobiales > Rhizobiaceae > Rhizobium > Rhizobium sp. BK538. The sequence goes on along the minus strand of NZ_JACIFT010000014.1, from coordinate 25,462 downwards.
GAGCTTACCGATTGCAGCGATCGCGTGAGCGCGGCCGTGTCTGTCACATCATTGGCTTCAAAGACGCGGGCCGCTTGGCTGATGATACTTCCGTAGCGCGTCAGTGCTGACTTTTCCTCGTTGAGTAGGGAGAGAATGCTCTGCAGTTCCTGCTGCACCTGGCCGGAACGGGCCTCGAGCAGGCTGCCTTCGAAGTGGTGGGGCAGGTAACGGCGTCCGATTCCATCCAGGGCCTCCTGTGTCTTTACCGGGCCAAGTGATCTTAGCTCGCGGGCGAGATCCGGACTGTTGCCAGTCAGGGCCTCGAATACGAGCTCATAGTTGCGCGGCAGCCCTTCGATTCCAAGTTGTTGCAAAACCGTTGCAATGCGAAAGGCTAGATTCGTGTGCGTATTGGACTGCACCAGATGCCCTCTCCGACGTGACTTCGTCTTTACCACTGACGAGGCTGGGTGACATGAGCGGCGGCCATGGCCGGCTGTGTCACTATTGCAGGCAAGCTATGCTGGAAGCTTTTCCTGCAACCGCTTGCGCTGTGCCGGAAAGCAGAAGAATGACGTATGTAGAAAGCCACCGCGGAACATCATGCTCCGTATGACAAACAACTTATGAGGACAATACTGCGCCCGCTCAATTAAAACGAAGTAAATGAGCACTCTGGCGCAGCGAGGGGGGTACGCAACGCACGCCACCTGCTCGAGCGGATCCGATACGTTGCCATCATCAGCAGCAAACTATGAGTATGTAGGAAAGAAATGGTGGGCGATGAGAGACTCGAACTCCCGACATCCTCGGTGTAAACGAGGCGCTCTACCAACTGAGCTAATCGCCCTCGCGAGATCGGTCCGGTTCGGCCCGCCGCGTCGGTGGCCGTGATCTATGCGGATCGCGGACAAACCGCAAGAGTGTTTGTGAAGATTTTTTGATTTTTTTGAATGGAGCTGCTCACCCGGCTTTCGTCTCGGCGATTTCTGAGCTGTAGAAAGCCGCCGGCGAGTACAGCGTGAGGGCTCGGGGATTGATTGCTTGTGCAAGCCCGACAAGCACTCCTCTAATAATACACTGAATTTGCCTAGGGATTTTCGTTCTCCAAAAACAATTCGCAGACTGTCATCGTTTTGTCTCCAAAGCTGCTTGACACTCAAATGCGAACCCCTTAGTTAGCCGCTCATCGAAGCGGCGAAGCTGCTTTGACACGGACGCGAAAGCTTCCGGATCGCTTGAAATGAATGCGGGTGTAGCTCAGTCGGTTAGAGTGCCGGCCTGTCACGCCGGAGGTCGCGGGTTCGAGCCCCGTCACTCGCGCCATTTCAAAATGGAGTGCCGTGTGGCGCTTGGTCCGGTCCTTCTGTCCACGATGCGCGGGTGTAGCTCAGTCGGTTAGAGTGCCGGCCTGTCACGCCGGAGGTCGCGGGTTCGAGCCCCGTCACTCGCGCCATTTTCTTCTCTCTTTCTATAATATGGTGTCCCGGGCGAGCGTCGGTTTTCGCAGTTCTCTCTTGGTTTGGACTTTCTCCTTTGTTGCGAGCCATGCAATATCCGACGGGCTGACATGCAGTCTGAATCAACTAGTGTGGATTTGTCGCGACATCATTGCATCTGCTTGATAATGTCGCGCCTCGACAGTCGAATTGGTGCTCTAAAAGTCTTGCGCCCTGGCGCTGGCTGCGCTAACGACGGCTCTGTTGCAACGCACGTTCGCTTGCCGGGCAATTGCCCACTGGTGCCTTCCTGGCGCAGCCGCAAGCAGGGATGAACCTGATGACTGGACTGCTCAGTTCCTATATTCCGATCGCTATTTTTATTGGTATCGCCCTTGTAATCGGCCTGGCGCTTCTGATCGCGCCGTTTGCCGTTGCCTTCAAGGCGCCCGATTCGGAAAAGCTTTCGGCTTTCGAGTGCGGCTTCAATGCATTCGACGACGCTCGCATGAAGTTCGATATCCGTTTTTATCTGGTGTCGATCCTCTTCATCATCTTCGACCTCGAAGTCGCCTTCCTCTTTCCGTGGGCTGTTTCGTTCGGCGCGATCGGCTGGTTTGGTTTCTGGTCCATGATGGTCTTCCTCGCTGTGCTGACCATCGGCTTTATTTATGAATGGAAAAAGGGAGCCCTGGAATGGGAGTAGCCCAAAGCGATAAGGCGCTCGTCGCGCCGCACCCGAAAGGCGTCATCGACCCGGCAACGGGCAAGCCGATCGGCAGCGACAGCGCCTTCTTCGGCGAAATCAACGATGAACTGGCCGATAAGGGCTTTCTCGTTACCTCGACCCGCGATCTCATCACCTGGGCCCGTACGGGCTCGCTGATGTGGATGCAATTCGGTCTTGCCTGCTGCGCAGTCGAAGGCCTGATGCAGGTCTCCGGTCCGCGTTACGACATGGAGCGCTTCGGTGTCGCTCCGCGCGCGTCGCCGCGCCAGTCTGACGTCATGATCGTTGCCGGCACGCTGACCAACAAGATGGCGCCGGCGCTCCGTAAGGTCTATGACCAAATGCCTGAGCCGCGCTATGTTATCTCTATGGGATCCTGCGCCAACGGCGGCGGTTACTATCACTATTCCTATTCGGTCGTGCGTGGTTGCGACCGTGTCGTTCCTGTCGATATCTACGTGCCGGGCTGTCCCCCCACGGCAGAAGCGCTGCTCTACGGGGTGCTGCTTCTGCAGAAGAAGATCCGTCGAACCGGAACGATCGAGCGCTAAGGGCGGAGGACTGTCATGACTGAAGCCTTGAGCGAACTGTCTTCGTATCTCCGCGAGATGCGGGGCGATCTCTTTGTCGATGCAGCCATCAGCTACAATGAGCTTAACGTGACTGCGACGCCGGAAACGATTCTGGCGCTGCTGACGTTCCTGCGCGACGATGCGCGCTGCGGTTTCATCAGCATGATCGATATCTGCGGTGTCGACTGGCCGCAGCGCGAAAAGCGCTTCGACGTCGTATATCACCTGCTGTCGCCGAAGCAGAACCTGCGCATCCGCATCAAGGTCGCCGTGGCTGACGGCGAGTCGGTGCCGTCGGCAACCGGCGTTTACAAGGGTGCCGAGTGGTTCGAGCGCGAAGCCTGGGACATGTACGGCATTCCCTTCTCCGGTCATGCTGACTTGCGCCGTCTTCTCACCGACTACGGTTTCGAGGGGCACCCGCTGCGCAAGGACTTCCCGACAACCGGTTACGTCGAGGTGCGTTATGACGATGCTGCCAAGCGCGTTGTCTACGAACCCGTCGAGCTGAAGCAGGAATTCCGCAATTTCGACTTCATGTCCCCTTGGGAAGGCACCGAATACGTGCTGCCGGGAGACGAGAAGGCGGCGAAGTGAAGATGAGCTCGGATTTCTTGAAGCCTCTCTGTTCGCCGTCTCATGCCAATTGCCAGCGCGGAGCGCGTCGCTATGACTGAACATAACGTTCGCAATTTTACGATCAATTTCGGACCGGAGCATCCGTCCGCGCACGGTGTTCTGCGCCTCGTGCTTGAACTCGACGGTGAAATCATCGAGCGCGTCGATCCGCATATCGGCCTTCTGCATCGCGGGACCGAAAAGCTGATCGAGACGAAGACCTACCTGCAGGCCGTTCCCTATTTCGATCGTCTCGACTACGTCGCGCCGATGAACCAGGAACACGCTTTCGCGCTCGCCGTCGAAAAGATGCTGAAGCTCGAGATTCCGATTCGTGGCCAGCTGATCCGTGTTCTCTACTCGGAAATCGGCAGAATTCTGTCGCACATCATGAACGTGACGACTCAGGCGATGGACGTCGGCGCGATGACGCCGCCGGTCTGGGGCTTCGAAGAGCGCGAAAAGCTCATGGTGTTTTACGAGCGCGCCTGCGGCGCCCGTATGCACTCTGCCTACTTCCGTCCGGGCGGCGTCCACCAGGACATTCCGCCGGAACTGGTCGAGGACATCGGCAAGTGGTGCGATCCGTTCCTGAAAATCCTCGATGATATCGAAGGGCTTTTGACCGACAACCGCATCTTCAAGCAGCGTAACGTCGATATCGGCGTTGTGTCGCTGGCGGATGCGTGGTCGTGGGGATTTTCGGGCGTGATGGTGCGCGGTTCGGGCGCTGCCTGGGACCTGCGCCGCTCGCAGCCCTATGAGTGCTACAACGATATGGAATTTGACATTCCGATCGGTAAGAACGGCGACTGCTACGATCGCTACCTGATCCGCATGATCGAAATGCGCCAGTCGGTTCGTATCATGAAGCAGTGCGTCGAGCGCCTTATGGGAAGTGCGAAGACCGGTCCGGTCTCGTCGATCGACGGCAAGGTCGTTCCGCCGAAGCGCGGCGAGATGAAGCGTTCGATGGAAGCGCTCATCCACCACTTCAAGCTCTATACGGAAGGCTATCATGTGCCGGCCGGCGAGGTTTACGCGGCTGTCGAAGCGCCGAAGGGCGAATTCGGCGTCTACGTGGTCGCCGATGGCAGCAACAAGCCCTACCGCTGCAAGATTCGTGCACCGGGCTACGCGCACCTGCAGGCGATGGACTTCCTCTGCAAGGGGCACATGCTCGCTGACGTGACAGCCGTGCTCGGCTCGCTCGATATCGTGTTCGGTGAGGTAGACCGCTGATGAAGCTGTTGCGGCTTGTCGCTATCGTTCTTTTCGCTGCTTCCGGGGCCTTCGCCCAGGAAGTCGGCGGAATGGGGCCGAAGCTGGGCCAGGACGAGGTGCAGCCACCGGCGGCAAAGGCCTCTCTGGGTGAGCTCTTGTCCAAGGGCTATGAAATCAAGGCCGCCGTTCCGAACGGCGGCAAGTTCGTTGTGTTTTTGCAAAAAAACCAGTCGGCCTACGCGTGCGAGATGAAGTCTCTGACGGCATCGCAGTGTGGGACCATAAACTGACAAGGCGTGAGGAAGAATGTCCGTTCGTCGATTAGCCGAAGATCAATTCCAGCCTGCCGCGTTCGCCTTCAATGACGAGAACGCTGCCTGGGCGGAAAAGACGATCAAGAAATATCCTGAAGGCCGTCAGCAATCGGCGGTCATTCCGCTGCTGATGCGGGCGCAGGAACAGGATGGTTGGGTCACGCGCGCCGCGATCGAACAGATCGCCGACATGCTCGACATGGCCTATATCCGTGTTCTCGAGGTCGCGACCTTCTACACGCAATTCCAGCTGAACCCGGTCGGCACGCGCGCCCATATCCAGGTCTGCGGGACGACGCCTTGCATGCTGCGCGGCTCGGAAAGCCTGATGGCGGTTTGCAAGAGCAAGATCCATCATCATCCCTTTGAGCGGAACGCCGAGGGTACGCTTTCCTGGGAAGAAGTTGAATGTCTCGGGGCCTGCGTCAACGCTCCGATGGTCATGATCGGCAAGGATACTTATGAAGATCTGACGCCTGAGCGCCTTGAAGAGATCATCGACGCGTTTGAGGTCGGCAATGGCGCAAGCATCGAGGTTGGTCCGCAAATCGATCGTCACTTCTCCTCGCCGGAAGGCGGCCCGACGACGCTGCTGAGCGAAGAGCCGAAGGCAAAGAAGGCTTCTGCCAAGAAGACGGTCGCGGAAGCTGTGACTGCAACGGTCGATGCAGCACCGGTCCCGCCGTCCGAAGCTGCGCGTGCAAAGAGCACCGACGCCGAGACGAATGCTGCGCTGAAGACGCCGGCGACTGATCCGAAGGCCGCCGCGAAGAACGTCAAGGCTGTTGAAGAGCAGCCGGCCCCCGCCACGGCTGCGCAGGTCGAGCATGCCGCAAAGCCCTCGCTCAGCGACAAGAACCGCCCCGCCGGCATCGAAAAGCCCGCGACGCCTGACGATCTGAAGATGATCTCCGGCGTCGGCCCGAAGATCGAAGCGACCCTGCATGAGATCGGAATCTTCACCTTCGCGCAGGTCGCGGTATGGAAGAAGGCCGAACGCGAATGGGTTGACGGCTACCTGAATTTCAAGGGCCGTATCGAGCGCGACGATTGGGTCAAGCAGGCCAAGGCGCTCGCCAAGGGCGGCGAAGCGGAATATATCAAGGTTTTCGGTAAGAAGCCGCGGTAAGAAGGTGAAGCATGTTACAAGATAAAGACCGCATCTTTACCAACATCTACGGCCTTAAGGACAAGTCCCTGAAGGGCGCGATGAGCCGCGGCCACTGGGACGGCACAAAGCAGATCCTCGAAAAGGGTCGCGACTGGATCATCAACGAGATGAAGGCCTCGGGGCTTCGCGGACGTGGCGGCGCGGGCTTCCCGACCGGTCTCAAGTGGTCCTTCATGCCGAAGGAAAGCGACGGACGCCCGCACTATCTCGTCGTCAATGCTGATGAGTCGGAGCCCGGTACCTGCAAAGACCGCGATATCATGCGCCACGATCCGCATACGCTGATCGAAGGCTGCGTCATCGCAAGCTTCGCCATGGGTGCGAACGCCGCCTACATCTACGTCCGCGGTGAATACATCCGCGAGCGTGAAGCGCTGCAAGCTGCTATCGACGAATGCTATGACTACGGTCTGCTCGGCAAGAGCAACAAGCTCGGCTACCCCATTGACATCTACGTCCATCATGGTGCTGGCGCGTATATTTGCGGCGAAGAGACGGCATTGCTCGAAAGCCTCGAGGGCAAGAAGGGCCAGCCGCGCCTGAAGCCGCCGTTCCCGGCGAACATGGGTCTCTATGGCTGCCCGACGACCGTGAACAACGTTGAGTCGATCGCCGTTGCTCCGACCATCCTGCGTCGTGGTGCGGGCTGGTTCTCCTCGATTGGTCGTCCGAACAACGTCGGCACCAAGCTTTTCATGCTTTCCGGTCACGTCAACAAGCCGTGCACGGTCGAAGAAGAAATGGGCATCACCTTCCGTGAACTCGTGGATCGTCACGCTGGTGGTATTCGCGGCGGCTGGGACAACCTGCTCGCCGTCATCCCGGGCGGCGCATCGTGCCCAATCGTCCCGGCCAAGGACATTATCGACTGCCCGATGGATTTCGACGGCCTTCGCGCTGTCGGCTCGTCCTTCGGTACGGCTGCCGCGATCGTCATGGACAAGTCCACCGACGTCGTCAAGGCGATCGCTCGCATCTCGGCCTTCTTCAAGCATGAGAGCTGCGGCCAGTGCACGCCGTGCCGCGAAGGCACCGGCTGGATGTGGCGTGTGATGGAGCGCATGGCCAAGGGCAATGCCCAGAAGCGCGAAATCGACATGCTGTTCCAGGTCACCAAGCAAATCGAAGGTCACACTATCTGTGCGCTCGGTGATGCCGCTGCATGGCCGGTGCAGGGTCTGATCCGGAACTTCCGTCACGAGATCGAAGCGCGTATCGACCAGTATACGGCAAGCGCGCTGGATCACGGGGCGGTTCTTGAGGCTGCAGAGTAAGGGCGATGACGACGAAGGCGTCCGACAGCATGAAGAAGGAAGGAGCGGCTGATTTCTCGGCCGACTTCGGTCGTCTTGCTGCCGAGATGCTGGAAAACGCTCGCGCGCTGCCCGTGCCGCCGGTGATGGTCAACCCCGCTGCGGCAATGGCTGCGGCGACGGCGATCGGTTTCGGCTTTTCGACACAGATGGCCGGCGCGTTTTTCGGAGCCTTGCAGGGTGCGCTCGATGCAACGAGCAAGCTGGCGGCAGTACTTGACGAAACGCCGCCCGATGAAGGCAAGCCAGAGGTCGAGATCCGGCCGGAGAATGTTCACCCCACGCCTGCTAAGAAGGCAACCGCCAACGTCAAGCTTTCGGTTGTTCCGGCTCGGCAACCGGACGTAAAGCCCGAGGTGGTTACAAAGCCCGCATCGCGTGCCCGAAAGGTTGACGATCTGAAGCAGATTTCTGGCGTCGGCCCGAAGATCGAGCAGGTCTTGAACGCCAAGGGTATTCGCAGCTTCACCGCCATCGCTGCCTGGTCTCACGAGGACGTGGCACGTATTGACGCGGAGCTCGGCTTTGATGGGCGCATTGCGCGTGACGGCTGGATAGCGCAGGCAAAGGCGCTCGCCGCCAAGGGGCGCAAACGAAAGTAAGTTTTTCGGCCGGAACGGCCGGAGCAAGGTCAAGGCTGAAGAGTGAAGGGCAGGGGCCCGAAACCGCAGAGGCCGAAAGCTGATCCCGGATCTCGGGGTGAGCAGAGAATTTGAGCGACACCGATGCCAACGGGACAAGAATCCGGCCTGGCAGCGAAACTGTTGCAAAGTGGGTTTGTTTGCCGCCATCCGGCAAACGGAAAACAGGACTGAGTGACGATGGCAAAACTGAAGATTGACGGCAACGAGATCGAAGTTCCGGATCATTTCACGCTGCTGCAGGCGTGTGAGGAAGCCGGTGCTGAAGTTCCGCGCTTCTGCTTCCATGAGCGCCTTTCGGTTGCCGGCAACTGCCGCATGTGCCTCGTTGAGGTAAAGGGCGGCCCGCCGAAGCCGCAGGCATCCTGCGCCATGGGCGTGCGCGATATCCGCGGCGGTCCGAACGGCGAGCTTCCGGAGGTCTTCACCAACACGCCGATGGTCAAGAAGGCCCGCGAAGGCGTGATGGAATTCCTGCTGATCAACCATCCGCTGGATTGCCCTATCTGCGACCAGGGCGGCGAATGCGATCTGCAGGACCAGGCGATGGCCTTCGGCATCGACAGCTCGCGCTATCAGGAAGACAAGCGCGCCGTCGAAGACAAATATATCGGACCGCTCGTCAAGACGGTCATGAACCGCTGCATTCACTGCACGCGCTGCGTTCGCTTCACGACCGAGGTGGCCGGCATCTCCGAACTCGGCCTGATCGGCCGCGGCGAGGACGCCGAAATCACCACCTACCTCGAGCAGGCGATGACCTCCGAGCTACAGGGCAACGTCGTTGACCTCTGCCCGGTCGGCGCGCTGACCTCGAAGCCGTTCGCCTTCACGGCGCGTCCGTGGGAGTTGAGCAAGACCGAAACGATCGACGTCATGGACGCGCTCGGTTCCGCCATCCGTGTCGACACGCGCGGCCGCGAAGTCATGCGCGTGATGCCGCGCGTTAACGACCAGATCAATGAAGAGTGGATTTCCGACAAGAGCCGCTTCATCTGGGACGGCCTGAAGACGCAGCGCCTCGACCGCCCATACGTCCGCAAGGATGGCCGATTGCAGGCAGCGACCTGGGGCGAAGCCTTCGGTGCGATCAAGGCTGCCGTGGCCGCGACCAGCGGCGAAAAGGTCGGCGCGATTGCCGGCGACCTCGCATCCGTCGAAGAAATGTACGCTTTGTCGGAGCTGGTGAAGTCACTCGGTTCCGACAATCTCGACTGTCGTCAGGATGGGACGGCACTTGATCCGTCGCTCGGGCGTGCAAGCTACGTCTTCAACCCGACAATCGAGGGCATCGAACAGGCGGACGCGCTGCTGATCATCGGCGCCAACCCACGCTTCGAAGCGGCCGTGCTCAACGCCCGCATCCGCAAGCGCTGGCGTCGCGGCAACTTCCCGATCGGCTTGATCGGCGAAGCCGGCGAACTGCGCTATGACTATGAATATCTCGGCGCTGGCCCGGATACGCTGAAGGATCTCGTCGACGGCAACCATGCCTTCACGAAGGTTCTGACGGATGCCAAGCAGCCGATGATCATTATCGGCCAGGGCGCTCTGTCGCGCACCGATGGCGCTGGCGTTCTCGCAACGGCAGCTAAGCTTGCCGGCACCGTCGGCGCGGTTGTCGAAGGCTGGAACGGATTTGCAGTCCTCCATACTGCTGCGTCGCGTGTCGGCGGCCTCGACCTCGGCTTCGTTCCGGGCGCAAAGGGCGTCAACGCTGCAGAGATGCTGGCGTCCATGGACGTTCTCTTCCTGCTCGGCGCCGACGAGCTTGATTTCGCCGCCAAGAAGGCAAAGCTGACGGTCTACATCGGCTCGCACGGCGACAACGGCGCCCATCATGCCGACGTCATCCTGCCGGCTGCTGCCTATACCGAAAAGTCTGGCACCTGGGTCAACACCGAGGGTCGTGTTCAGATGGGTAATCGCGCAGGCTTCGCGCCGGGCGACGCCCGCGAAGACTGGGCAATCCTGCGTGCGCTTTCCGACGTGCTCGGCAAGAAGCTTCCATTTGATTCGCTTGGCGAATTGCGTGCAAAGCTCTATGCGGCATTCCCGCATTTCGCAGCGCTCGACGAGATCGCTGAAAGCGACAGCGCCAAAATTGCCGCAGTTGCGAAAAAAGCCGGCAAGATGAACAAATCCGGGTTTGCGTCGCCGGTCAAAGACTTCTATTTGACGAACCCGATCGCGCGCGCTTCGGCAGTGATGGCCGAGTGCTCGGCATTGGCCCGCAATAACTTCAAAGTCGCGGCAGAGTAAGGGCAGGGACTATGGAATCGTTTGTTTCAACTTATGTCTTGCCCGGCCTCCTTATGGTCGGTCAGTCGCTTCTTCTTCTGGTTTGCCTGCTCGTCTTTATCGCCTACATCCTATTGGCCGACCGCAAGGTCTGGGCGGCCGTGCAGCTCCGCCGCGGTCCGAACGTGGTGGGCCCGTGGGGCCTTTTCCAGTCCTTCGCCGATCTTTTGAAGTTCGTCTTCAAGGAGCCGGTCATTCCTGCCGGCGCCAACAAGGCGGTCTTCCTGCTGGCGCCGCTCGTCACCGTGCTTCTGGCGCTGTCGACCTGGGCCGTCGTGCCGCTGGCAGATGGCTGGGTCATCGCCAACATCAACGTCGGCATCCTGTACATCTTCGCGATCTCGTCGCTCGAAGTGTACGGCATCATCATGGGCGGCTGGGCTTCGAACTCGAAGTACCCGTTCCTCGGTGCACTGCGTTCCGCCGCGCAGATGGTGTCCTACGAGGTCTCGATCGGCTTCGTTATCGTCACCGTGCTGCTCTGCGTTGGTTCGCTGAATCTGACGGATATCGTCCATGCCCAGCAGGCCGGCCTCGGCACGCGTCTCGGTCTGCCGTCGTCGTTCCTCGACTGGCATTGGCTGGCGCTATTCCCGATGTTCATCATCTTCTTCATTTCGGCGCTTGCCGAAACGAACCGCCCGCCTTTCGACCTTCCGGAAGCAGAATCGGAACTCGTCGCCGGCTTCATGGTCGAATACGGCTCCTCGCTCTACATGATGTTCATGCTCGGCGAATATGCGGCCATCGTATTGATGTGCTCGCTGACGACGATCCTGTTCCTCGGAGGCTGGCTGCCGCCGGTCGACGTGTGGTTCGTGAACTGGGTTCCGGGCGTAATCTGGTTCACGCTTAAGTCGTGCCTGGTGTTCTTTATGTTCGCGATGGTCAAGGCATTCGTGCCGCGCTATCGCTACGACCAGCTGATGCGCCTCGGCTGGAAGGTCTTCCTTCCGCTGTCGCTTGCCATGGTCGTTATCGTTGCATTCGTGCTGAAGCTGACGGGTTGGGCATGATCATGCCGGCCCTCGTTTCAAGCAAAATTGGAGGTTGAAGATGGCAGGCTTGTCCAACGCTGTCAGCTCGCTGTTCCTGAAGGAATTCGTCAGTGCGTTCTGGCTGACCTTCCGGTACATTTTTAAGCAGAAGGCAACAATCAACTACCCGTTCGAAAAGGGGCCGGTCAGCCCGCGCTTCCGCGGCGAACACGCACTGCGTCGCTATCCCAACGGTGAAGAGCGCTGCATCGCCTGCAAGCTCTGCGAGGCGATCTGTCCTGCCCAGGCGATCACCATCGAAGCCGGCCCACGCCGCAACGATGGCACGCGCCGCACGGTTCGTTACGACATCGACATGGTCAAGTGCATCTACTGTGGCTTCTGCCAGGAAGCGTGCCCGGTCGATGCGATCGTCGAAGGTCCGAATTTCGAATTTGCAACGGAAACCCGCGAAGAACTCTACTTCGACAAGGCGCGGCTTCTGGAGAACGGCGACCGTTGGGAGCGCGAAATCGCGCGCAACATCGCGCTGGACGCACCGTACCGTTGATCGAAATTGAAATGCCGGAGTGCCGCCCGTTGCGTGGCTTCCGGTCAACATGCACCGAGGCTTTGCCGGATCCCGTCCCGCGAAGCTTCATCGGGCAGGGAAACTCCCGGCTGCCCGGGGGAAGATGAAAAAGGCACCAACATGGGTCTGCAGGCTCTATTTTTCTATCTTTTCGCCTTTGTCGCGGTAGCGTCGGCGTTCATGGTCATTTGGTCGAAGAATCCGGTACATTCGGTTCTTTTCCTGATCCTGGTTTTCTTCAACGCGGCCGGCCTTTTCCTGCTGCTTGGCGCCGAGTTCCTGGCGATGATCCTGCTCGTCGTTTACGTCGGTGCCGTGGCGGTTCTCTTCCTCTTCGTGGTCATGATGCTCGACATCGACTTCACGGAGCTGCGCGCCGGCGTTCTCGAATACGCGCCGATCGGTGCGATCATCGGGTTGATCCTGGCGGCGGAGCTCATCGTTGTCGTCGGCGGCACGGTCATTTCGCCGGAGATCGCCAAGACGGTCGCGATGCCGATCCCGGCTCTGACCGAGCGCACCAACACCGCCGCACTCGGCGACGTTCTCTATACGAATTACGTCTACTTCTTCCAGATCGCTGGTCTCGTGCTGCTCGTCGCTATGATTGGTGCAATCGTGCTGACGCTGAAGCATCGCACACACATCAAGCGGCAGAACATTGCCAGACAGGTTGCCCGCAATCCGGCGACCGCCGTTGAGGTGGTCAAAGTCAAGCCGGGGCAGGGCGTTTGAGGCAGGCGCGAGCTTAAGGAACAAACACAATGGTCATCGGACTTTCCCATTACCTGACGGTCAGCGCCATCCTCTTCACGCTCGGCGTCTTCGGCATCTTCCTTAACCGGAAGAACATCATCGTCATCCTGATGTCGATCGAGCTCATCCTGCTTGCGGTCAACATCAACATGGTCGCCTTCTCGTCATTCCTCAACGACATCGTCGGCCAGGTTTTTGCACTGTTCATTTTGACCGTTGCTGCTGCTGAAGCGGCCATCGGTCTTGCAATTCTCGTCGTCTTCTACCGCAACCGCGGCTCGATCGGCGTCGAAGACGTCAATATGATGAAGGGCTGAGGGCTCATGTTTTTATATAAAGCTATCGTCTTTCTTCCCCTGATTGGCGCGATCATCGCCGGGCTCTTCGGCCGCGCGATCGGCGCCAAGGCATCGGAATACGTTACCTGCGGTTTGATGATCATCGCCGCCGTTCTCTCGTGGTACGTTTTCATTACGGTCGGCATGGGCCACCACGAAGGTGGTCCGATCAAGGTCGAGGTCCTGCGCTGGATCCAGTCCGGCGGCGTTGACGTTTCCTGGTCGCTGCGCATCGATACGCTGACCTCGGTCATGCTGATCGTCGTCAACACGGTCTCGACGCTGGTACACGTCTATTCGATCGGATACATGCATCATGATCCGCATCGTCCGCGCTTCTTTGCCTACCTCTCGCTCTTTACCTTCGCCATGCTCATGCTGGTGACCGCCGACAACCTGGCCCAGATGTTCTTCGGCTGGGAAGGCGTTGGTCTGGCTTCGTACCTGCTCATCGGCTTCTGGTTCAAGAAGCCGTCGGCAAACGCCGCTGCGATCAAGGCCTTCATTGTCAACCGCGTTGGCGACTTTGGCTTCATCCTTGGTATTTCCAGCCTGTTCGTGCTCTTCGGCGCGATCAATCTCGATACCATCTTCGCCAACGCTGCGAGCTTTGCTCCGGCCGAAGCCGGCGGCGAGGGCGGCGAAATCGTTCTCAACCTCTTCGGTATGCACCTGGACAAGGCACAAGCGCTGACCGGCGCCTGCCTGCTGCTCTTCATGGGCGCAATGGGTAAGTCGGCACAGTTCCTGCTGCATACTTGGCTGCCTGATGCAATGGAAGGCCCGACGCCGGTGTCGGCACTTATCCATGCCGCAACCATGGTTACCGCAGGTGTCTTCCTTGTCGCCCGCATGTCGCCGCTGTTCGAGCTTTCGCCAGATGCGCTTGTGTTCGTAACGACGATCGGTGCCATTACGGCCTTCTTCGCCGCGACTGTCGGCCTCGTGCAGAACGACATCAAGCGCGTCATCGCTTATTCGACCTGCTCGCAACTCGGCTACATGTTCGTCGCGCTCGGCGTTGGCGCTTATGGCGCGGCCATCTTCCACCTCTTTACGCACGCCTTCTTCAAGGCTCTGCTGTTCCTTGGTGCCGGCTCGGTGATCCACGCCGTCGATGGCGAGCAGGACATGCGTTACATGGGCGGTCTGCGCAAGCACATCCCGGTCACTTTCTGGATGATGACGATCGGCACGCTGGCGCTGACCGGCGTCGGCATCCCGTTCACCCCGATCGGCTTTGCGGGCTTCTTCTCCAAGGACGTGATCATCGAGGCGGCTTACGCGTCGCATTCGCCGGTCGCAGGCTTTGCCTTCACGCTTCTGGTCATCGCAGCTCTCTTCACCAGCTTCTATTCCTGGCGTCTGGCGTTCCTGACCTTCTTCGGTCAGCCGCGCGCTTCGCACGAAGTCATGCACCACGTTCATGAATCTCCGCAAGTCATGCTGGTTCCGCTCTACCTACTTGCCGCCGGCGCGGTTCTTGCCGGTGTCCTTTTCGAAGGCCGTTTCTACGGCGAGGAATACGCTGAGTTCTGGAAGGGTGCGCTCTTCACCTCCGAGCACAATGAACTGCTGGAAGAATTCCACCACGTTCCAGCGTGGGTCGGCCTCAGCCCCTTTATCGCCATGCTTGTTGGTTTCGTCACCGCTTGGTACATGTACATCAAGTCGCCGTCGACGCCGCGCGTCCTCGCCAAGCAGCATCGGGTTTTGTACCAGTTCCTCTTGAACAAGTGGTACTTCGACGAACTTTACGACTTCTTGTTCGTACGCTCGGCAAAGGCGCTCGGCCGCTTCTTGTGGCAAAAGGGTGACGTCGGCGTCATCGACACCTACGGCCCGAACGGCATCGCTGCCCGCGTCGTCGATGTCACCAACCGCGTCGTGCGCTTGCAGACTGGTTACCTCTATCACTACGCGTTCGCCATGCTGATCGGCGTTGCGGCGCTTGTTACCTGGATGATGCTCGGGAGTTCCTTCTGATGACCGATTGGCCTATTCTTTCAACGGTCACCTTCCTGCCGCTCGTCGGCGTGGTGCTCCTACTGCTGATGAATGAAAACGGTCCGAGTGGCCGCCGCAACGTCCTCAACATCTCGTTGATTACGACGGTCGCGACGTTCGTCCTTTCGCTCTTCCTCTGGATCGGTTTCGACAATGCGAACCCGGGCTTCCAGATGATCGAGAAGCATGGCTGGCTGGGCACCGGCATCAGCTATCATCTCGGCGTTGACGGGATCTCGATGCTCTTCGTGATCCTGACGACCTTCCTCATGCCTTTCTGCGTGCTGGCGAGCTGGCTGTCGATCGAGAAGCGCCTGAAGGACTACATGATCGCTTTCCTGATCCTGGAAGTGATGATGGTCGGCGTCTTCGTTTCGCTTGATATCGTTCTCTTCTACGTCTTCTTCGAAGCCGGCCTCATTCCGATGTTCCTCATCATCGGTGTCTGGGGCGGCAAGGATCGCGTCTACGCCAGCTACAAGTTCTTCCTCTACACGCTGCTCGGCTCCGTTCTGATGCTGCTCGCCATTATGGCGATGTACTGGCAGGCCGGCACGACCGATATTCAGGCACTGCTCGCCTACCAGTTCCCGCCACAGATGCAGACCTGGCTCTGGCTTGCCTTCTTCGCGTCCTTCGCGGTGAAGATGCCGATGTGGCCGGTTCACACCTGGCTTCCGGACGCGCACGTTCAGGCGCCGACGGCCGGCTCGGTCATCCTGGCCGGCGTGCTCCTGAAGCTAGGCGGCTACGGCCTGATCCGCTTCTCGCTCGGTATGTTCCCGGTTGCCTCCGAGTTCTTCGCACCGCTCGTCTTTG
This sequence comes from Rhizobium sp. BK538, assembly GCF_014197575.1. Lineage (NCBI taxonomy): Bacteria > Pseudomonadati > Pseudomonadota > Alphaproteobacteria > Hyphomicrobiales > Rhizobiaceae > Rhizobium > Rhizobium sp. BK538. Next base: position 9,668 of record NZ_JACIFT010000014.1, on the reverse strand, counting down.
CGCTGTCTGTTATCGCCATCATCTACACCTCGCTGGTGGCCCTGATGCAAGACGATATGAAGAAACTGATCGCATACTCGTCCGTTGCCCACATGGGTTACGTGACGATGGGTATCTTTGCGGCCAACGCGCAGGGTCTGCAGGGCTCGATCTTCCAGATGCTGTCGCACGGCATCGTCTCGGGCGCTCTCTTCCTTTGCGTCGGCGTCATCTACGACCGAACCCATACCCGCGAGATTGCGGCCTATGGCGGTCTGGTCAACAACATGCCGAAATACGCCGTTGCGATGATGGTCTTCACGATGGCAAACGTCGGCTTGCCGGGCACCTCGGGCTTCATCGGCGAATTCCTGACCCTGATTGGCGTCTTCCGCGTCAACACCTGGGTCGCGCTCTTCGCCGCAACGGGCGTTATCCTCTCCGCTGCCTATGCGCTCTGGCTCTATCGCCGGGTCATCTTCGGCGCGCTGGAAAAGGAAAAGCTGAAGGCGCTGCTCGATCTTTCTCGGCGTGAACAGCTGATCCTCTATCCGCTGATTGCACTGACCATCTTCTTCGGCGTCTATCCGGCTCCGGTCTTCGATGTGACCGCTGCATCGGTTGACCAGCTGATCCATAGCTACACGGCCGCAGTCCAGGCAGCGCACGACGTTGCGCTGTCGATGAAATGATGACGGGACTTTTGGGACATGACCTCTGAAACAATTCTCGCAAGCCTGCATCTTTCCATTCCGGAGTTGATCCTCGCGGTCGGCGCCTTGGTGTTGTTGATGGTCGGCGTCTTCTCGGGCTCCGGCCGTATGGTCAGCGTTCTCGCGCTGATCGTGCTGGCGGCGGCCGCTCTCTGGCTGATCTTCGTTCCGAGTGAAGGCGTTGCTTATGGCGGCGTCTTCCTGTCGGACGGCTTTGGTCGCTTCATGAAGATCACGGCGCTGGTCGGCTCGATGGTGGCGCTCTTCATGTCGCTCGGCCTTGCCAGGGAAAACCAGCTCGACAAGTTCGAGTTTCCGGTGCTGCTCGTGCTCTGCACGCTCGGCATTCTGCTGATGATTTCGGCCAACGACCTCATCTCGCTCTACCTCGGCCTCGAACTGCAGTCGCTGGCGATCTACGTCGTTGCTGCGATCAATCGCGACAGCGTCAAGTCCACGGAAGCCGGTCTGAAGTACTTCGTGCTCGGCGCGCTCTCCTCGGGCATGCTGCTTTACGGCATGTCGCTGGTCTATGGCTTCACCGGCCACACGCAGTTCGCTGCGATTGCTCAGGCATTGACCGTTGACGGCGCGCGTTCGCTCGGCCTCATTTTCGGCCTTGTCTTCATCCTTGCCGGTATCGCCTTCAAGATTTCGGCCGTTCCGTTCCATATGTGGACGCCGGACGTTTATGAAGGTGCGCCGACCCCGGTCACGGCTTTCCTTGCAAGCGCCCCGAAGGTTGCTGCGATGGCGATGATGACCCGCATCGTCATTACCGCCTTCCAGCCGGTTCTGGCCGACTGGCAGCAGGTCGTGGTCTTCATTTCGATCGCCTCCATGCTGCTCGGCTCCTTCGCCGCAATCGGTCAGAGGAACATCAAGCGCCTGATGGCCTATTCGTCGATCGGCCACATGGGCTATGCGCTGGTTGGTCTTGCCTCCGGCACGCAGACCGGCGTCTCGGGTGTCATGCTCTACATGGTCATCTACATGGTCATGACACTCGGCAGCTTTGCGATCATCATGTCGATGCGTCGCAAGGACGGCACGGTTGTCGAGGAGGTCAACGATCTGGCCGGCCTGTCGACCACCAATCCGTTCATGGCGACGGTGCTGACCATCCTGATGTTTTCGCTGGCCGGTATTCCTCCACTCGCAGGCTTCTTCGCGAAGTACTTCGTGTTTGTCGCTGCAATTGAGGCAAAGCTCTATGCGCTTGCCATCATCGGCATTCTCGCATCGGTCGTCGGCGCGTACTACTATCTCCGCGTCATCAAGCTAATGTGGTTCGATGAAGCCACCGACGAATTTGCACGCGTGTCCGGTTCGCTGCGCCTGGTCTTCGGTGTCTCCGGTCTCTTCGTTCTCGCCTATGTCCTCATCGGCGGTCCGATCGGCGGCGCAGCCGAGCTTGCTGCTGCGACGCTCTTTTGATGAACTCCGAGGCACGGCGCCGGATATCGCTCGACGATTTCAGGCACGAGGCTCTGTCGGAGACATCGTCCACCAACAGCGAATGCCTTGCCCGTGCGCGGGCAGGGGACCGCGGTCTCCTTTGGATCACGGCGGAAAAGCAGACCGGCGGCCGTGGCCGCCGGGGTCGCCCCTGGGTTTCCGAGCGGGGCAATCTCTATGCCTCGCTTCTCCTTATCGATCCGGCGCCCATGGAGCGTCTGGGCTCGCTGCCGCTGGCGATTGCCGTCGCAGTGCATCAGGCCGTGCGCCAGGTGTTGCCGCACACGGCCGAGCGGCTGGAAGTGAAATGGCCGAACGATATCCTGATCGGGCGAAAGAAGACCTGCGGCATTCTCGTCGAGGCCGAAGCTCTGCCTGACGGGCGCCACGCGCTCGTCATCGGTATCGGCATCAATGTCGCTTTCATGCCCGACAACCCGCTTTACCCCGTGACTTGCCTACGCGAGCAGGGGAGCTCTGCTTCCCCTGAAGAGGTTTTCGCGCATCTCTTCGCGTCGATGGCCGAAGTCCTCGAGGCATGGGATCGTGGCCGTGGAGTGCGCGAAATCACCGAACGCTGGCGCCAAGTCGCCTGCGGTATCGGCGAAAAGATAACTGTGAACCTGCCGGACCGGTCGATTTCCGGCCACTTCGCCGGAATTGATGATAATGGCCTGTTGATGCTGGATACTGGCGCAGGCAGGATGATGACGATTGCTGCCGGCGATGTCTTCTTTGGTTGATTGGAAAAAAGAATAATATGGCGAAGCAGGACGAATTGGTATTTCTGCCGTTGGGCGGCGTTGGCGAGATCGGAATGAATCTCGCCCTTTATGGCTACGGCCCGCCGGACCATCGCCAGTGGATCATGGTCGACTGCGGCGTCACCTTCCCCGGACCTGACCTGCCGGGCGTCGATCTTGTGCTGCCCGACATTCGCTATCTCGCGAGCGAGCGGAAGAGCCTGAAGGCGATCTTCATCACCCACGCCCATGAGGACCATTACGGCGCGCTCGCCGATCTATGGCCGGGCCTCAATGTCCCGGTCTATGCCTCGGCCTTTACCGCCGGGCTGCTCGAGGCGAAGCGAAACTTCGAGAAGTCGGCCATCGGTGAGATTCCGGTGACACTGTTTACGGCGGGCGATACCGTCAATGCCGGCCCCTTCAGTGTCGAGGGCGTCGCGGTCAACCATTCCATTCCCGAGCCGATGTCGCTGGTGATCCGCACACCACTCGGCAATGTAATCCATACCGGTGACTGGAAGATCGACCATGAGCCGTCTCTCGGTCCGCTGACGGACGAGACGCGTTTCCGCCAGCTCGGCGATGAAGGCGTCTTGGCGCTGATGTGCGATTCCACCAACGCCCTGCGCGACGGTGTCTCGCCCTCGGAAAAGGACGTCTCGGAGAGCCTGCGCAAGATCATCGAGAATGCCGAGGGTCGCGTCGCGGTGACGACGTTCTCATCGAATGTCGGCCGTATCCGCACAGTAGCCGAGGCGGCGGAGGCTGAAGGCCGCGAGGTCCTTCTGCTCGGCAGTTCGCTCAAGCGCGTGGTCGACGTTTCCCGCGATATCGGCCTGATGGAAGGCATCAAGCCGTTCATTTCAGAAGACGAGTACGGCTATATTCCACGCGACAAAGTGGTCGTCATACTTACGGGAAGCCAGGGTGAGCCACGCGCGGCCCTTGCCAAACTCTCGCGCGACGAGATGCGCAACGTGGCGCTTGCCTCCGGCGATATCGTCGTATTTTCCTCGCGCGCTATTCCCGGCAACGAGAAGGCGATTCAGGATATCAAGAACGGCCTCATCGAGCAGGGTGTCCATGTGATCACCGACAACGAGGCTCTTGTCCACGTTTCCGGACATCCGCGCCGCAACGAGCTGCAGAAGATGTACGAGCTGACGAGGCCGAAGATCGTCGTGCCGGTGCACGGCGAGGCGACGCACCTGACGGCACACAAGGAACTCGCGGAGCAGTCGGGCATCTCGATCGTGCCGCGCGTGCGCAACGGCGACATTCTTCGTCTGGCGCCAGGACCAGTCGAGGTGATTGACGAGGCGCCGCATGGCCGCATCTACAAGGACGGCGCGCTGATCGGCGATTTTGACGAAATGGGCATCGGCGAGCGTAAGAAGCTCTCCTATGTCGGCCACGTCGCCGTCAACGTCGTGATCGACAGCCGCTACGATATCGTCGGCGATCCGGACCTAGTTGCAATCGGCCTGCCTGTCTACGACGACGAGGGCGACGAGATGGAAGACACGCTCTATGATGCTGCAGTTGGTGCCATCGAAAGCATTCCGCGGGCTCGCCGCAAGGATCTCGACCTGCTGCAGGAGTCGGTTCGCCGTGCTATCCGCGCAGCGGCAAACCAGACCTGGGGGAAGAAACCCGTCGTCACAGTCTTTGTTACGAAGGTCTGACGAATGCTCGGCCGGGTCAACCACGTTGCTATCGCCGTTCCCGACCTTGCGGCCGCATCGGCTGCATATCGGGACACACTCGGCGCAACCGTCTCAGCCCCGCAGGCTCTACCGGAACACGGCGTCACCGTCGTCTTCGTCGAGTTGCCGAATACCAAGATTGAACTCCTGCAGCCGTTGGGAACGGAATCGCCAATTGCGGCTTTCCTGGACAAGAACCCGTCCGGCGGAATGCACCATATCTGCTACGAGGTCGGCGATATCCTCGCCGCCCGCGACCAGCTGACCCAACGCGGGGCAAGAGTGCTCGGCAGCGGCGAGCCGAAGATCGGCGCGCATGGCAAGCCGGTGCTCTTCCTGCATCCGAAGGATTTCTTCGGCACCCTGATCGAGCTCGAGCAGGTCTGAGCAAGCCTGCGGCAGAGTGACCGAAATCCCGCAAAAGTTGGGAAGGGGTCTGAACCGGCTTTGAGTTGACGGGTATTTCGGCCTATAAGCACGGCAACTGCGATAACCGCAGAGAGCCTAGCGGGACAATTCGATGCTGCAGATATTTCTACAGGGCTTCGCCGTCTACTTTATCGTGTGGTGGATCACCCTCTTTGCCGTGCTCCCGATCGGCCTGCGCACGCAGGCAGAGGATAACGACGTCGTTCCCGGCACCGTCCCGAGCGCGCCGACCCGGTTCCGGCCTGTCTTTGTCTTCTCGATGACAACGCTCATTTCTGCCATCATCTATGCGCTTTGGTATATTGCTTCGAATTACTTCGGATGGGGCTTCGACGCCCTGCCGCAGATCGGCCCGTCATTTTCGAACGTCTAAGGGCGTTTGCCCAGTTTTTGGGCGGATGCAGATTGCGGCTGTCATACTACGTGTCATGAAGTTGCGGCATGGAGGTGCCGTTACGTGATACGGGCATTGCGTAACGGCAGGCGAGCTATTCCAGAATTTTCTTGAGCAGCGAAAAGCCAAAAAAAAACAAGGCTGAAAGCCTTGTTTTAAGTATCGCGTGATCCTTATCCGTTGCCGGGGCTGCGACAAGCGCGCCTAAGATCTGATCCTCCCAAGACTTGACCGCGAAATCGACAGGGATTTGAGCTCCCTGCCTGTTTTGTGGGCTAAAACTAGCTCAAAGATTGGGCTTTGTCATTAGGTTTTTTTGCATTTTTGCTACACTCCAGCAAATTTTTTCTGTTGATAAGAATTTCGTACAAACCATTATAATTCCGCCTTTTTCTTACTTTGTCTGCTTCGCAAGTGCGAACATGCTTTAACGGAAGGCCGCTTGAGCCCGTCGCGGGTTTCTTTCCTTTCGCGAAGCAGTTATGAACGCTGCCAATATCTGTAATCGCCTTCGATTCCGCGACCTGCGGTGTCTCAACAGCTCTGGAATTCGCCATGCGCCTGTCTCGCTATTTCATGCCCATCCTCAAGGAAAATCCCAAGGAAGCGGAGATCGTCTCTCACCGGCTGATGCTGCGCGCGGGCATGATCCGGCAGCAGTCGCAGGGCATCTATTCCTGGTTGCCGCTCGGCAAGCGCGTCCTGGACAAGGTCAACAACATCATCCGCGAGGAGCAGAACCGCGCCGGCGCGATCGAGTTGTCGATGCCGACGCTGCAGTCTGCTGAGCTATGGCAGGAAAGCGGGCGCTACGACGCCTACGGCAAGGAAATGCTGCGCATCAAGGATCGCCAGGATCGGCCGATGCTGTATGGCCCGACGAACGAGGAAATGGTCACGGATATCTTCCGGTCCTACGTGAAGTCCTACAAGAGCCTGCCGCTCAACCTGTATCACATCCAGTTGAAGTTCCGCGACGAGATCCGTCCGCGCTTCGGCACCATGCGCTCGCGCGAATTCATGATGAAGGACGCTTATTCCTTCGATCTGACGCGCGAAGATGCAGAGCACTCCTACAACAAGATGTTCACCGCCTATCTGCGCACCTTCGACCGCCTCGGCTTACGCGCTATTCCGATGCGCGCCGATACCGGCCCGATTGGCGGCAATCTCAGCCATGAGTTCATCATCCTGGCCGACACCGGCGAGTCCGAAGTGTTCTGCCACAAGGACTTCGTGAACTTTGATATCCCGGCCGAAGATACCGACTTCGAGAGCGTCGAGGGCCTGAAGGCTGTCTTCGACAAGTGGACATCGCTTTATGCAGCCACATCGGAGATGCATGACGAAGCTGCGTTCAATGCGGTTCCCGAAGGCGACCGCCTCTCCGCCCGCGGCATCGAAGTGGGCCACATCTTCTACTTCGGCACCAAGTATTCGGAGCCGATGGGCGCGAAAGTGCAGGGTCCGGATGGCAAGGAACATACTGTCCACATGGGTTCCTACGGGATTGGACCGACGCGCCTTGTTCCCGCCATCATCGAAGCATCGCATGATGAGAACGGAATCATCTGGCCGGCGTCCGTGGCGCCGTTCGATGCGGTCGTAATCAACATGAAGGCCGGTGATGCGGCGTGCGATGCGGCCTGCGAGAAGATCTATGCGGTGCTGTCGAACGCCGGTAAGGATGTCCTCTATGACGATACAGACGATCGCGCCGGGACGAAATTTGCGACCGCCGACCTGATCGGGGTTCCGCTGCAGATCATCGCCGGCCCGCGGGCGGTTGCGAGCGGCGAAGTAGAAGTGAAGGACCGCAAGACGGGCGCCCGTGAAACGATGACCATCGACGCGGCGATCAACAAGCTCTTGGGCTGAGCAGGCGGGAGACAAAATGGCAGATGCAGCGGTGAGCCAGCAGCAGGGTTCCAAATCCGGCTCGGCGCCGGCCAGCCGGCCATTTTCCGCCTTCGAACGGCTTGTGGCGTGGCGCTATCTGCGTGCCCGCCGCAAGGAGGCGTTCATTTCGGTGATCGCCGGCTTTTCTTTCATCGGCATCATGCTCGGTGTCGCCACGCTCATCATCGTCATGGCTGTGATGAACGGATTTCGTACGGAGCTGATCTCCCGCATTCTCGGCATCAACGGGCACATGATCGTTCAGCCCGTCGATACGCCGTTCAACGACTATCCGGCGTTGACCGACAGACTTGCTGCCGTGCCGGGTATAAAATTGGCGCTCCCGCTGGTGGAGGGGCAGACACTGGCGTCGGGGCAGGGCGGAGCCGGGACGGGCGCGCTGGTCCGTGGTATCCGGCCTGAAGACCTGGACAAGGTGAAGACTGTCTCCGGCAACATCAAGTCCGGCGACCTTGTTGGTTTCGCCGCAGGACAAGGCGTACTGATAGGCTCGCGTATGGCCGAGCAGCTCGGCCTCCAGGCTGGAGACAGCATCACGTTGATATCACCGGAGGGTGACATCACGCCGATGGGCGTCAACCCGCGGGTCAAATCCTATAAGGTCTCGGGCATTTTCGAGATCGGCATGTCGGAATACGACGCCACGATCATCTACATGCCGCTCGAGGAAGCACAGCTCTATTTCAATGCCGAGGGGCTGGTTCAATCCATTGAACTCTTCGTCGACAATCCCGACGACATCGACAATATGCGGCCGAAGGTGGAAGCCGCGGCCGGCCGCCAGATTGCGATCACCGACTGGCGCCAACGCAACCAGACCTTCTTTTCGGCCTTGCAGGTCGAGCGCAATGTCATGTTCATGATCCTGACGCTCATCGTTCTCGTTGCTGCGCTGAATATCATTTCCGGCCTCATCATGCTGGTGAAGGACAAGGGCAGCGATATCGCCATCCTGCGCACGATGGGCGCAAGCTCCGGCGCGATCATGCGCATCTTCTTCATGACGGGCGCGGCAATCGGTGTCGTCGGCACGTTGGCCGGCGTTCTGCTCGGCGTCATTGTCTGTATCAATATCGAGAAAATCCGCGAGTTCTTCTCCTGGGTTTCCGGCACGGTGCTGTTTGATCCGCAGCTCTATTTCCTCAGCCAACTGCCGGCAGAAATGAGCCTCAGAGAGACGCTCTCTGTTGTGATTATGGCGCTGACACTGTCCTTCCTCGCCACCATCTTCCCGGCATGGCGAGCCTCCAAGCTCGATCCCGTGCAGGCCCTGCGCTACGAATAAGGAATGCCCTGTTCATGAAACGGAATACCGTTCTCAAGCTTTCCGGTGTCGAGCGCCACTATGGCCAGGGCGAGACGCTGCTCTCGATCCTCAAAGGTGCGGATTTTACGTTGAAAAGCGGCGAAATCGTCGCCCTCGTCGCACCGTCAGGCACGGGAAAATCGACACTGCTGCATGTTGCCGGCCTGCTTGAGCATCCCGACGGCGGCGAGGTGACGATTAATGGCCATGCCTGCGACGGCTTGTCGGACGACAAGCGCACCATGATCCGCCGCAACGAAATCGGCTTCGTCTACCAGTTCCATCATCTACTGCCGGAATTCTCCGCGATCGAGAACATCATGATGCCGCAGATGATCGCTGGCCTGCCGCGCAAGGAAGCGAAGGAGCGGGCCGGCCAGCTGCTCGACTACATGCGGATCGGCCATCGCGGTACCCATCGCCCCGGGGAGCTTTCCGGTGGCGAGCAGCAGCGCGTCGCGATTGCCCGCGCCGTCGCCAATGCGCCGAGTCTGCTGCTGGCGGACGAACCGACGGGAAATCTTGATCCGGAAACCGCGAGCTATGTTTTCGATGCCTTGGAAGCGCTGGTGCGCCAATCGGGCTTGGCAGCGCTGATTGCGACCCACAACCACGAACTCGCCGCCCGTATGGATCGTCGTGTGACGATCGTCGACGGCAAGGTGGTGGATTTCTAGCTAGTGCCCGTCCATAAACGGCTGGTTTTCTAGTGCTTGCAGCGCGTTTGGGTTCCGCTTGGTGGCCGCTTTGAAGCCATGCGGTGTGGCTTATGGGTGCTAATTGCGGCGGCCAGGATTTCTGGTGGAAATGCGCGCATTGGCAACTGCCGGCGTTCCGCCGGTCCGGTTTTGGCTGGCGACATGGGAGTCAGTTCGGTCTGAGGCGGGCGAAGAGGGCGAGATTGTAAGCGACCACCGAGGACCAGACATAAGTCTTGAAGTGGTCGAGCCCACGCCAGGTGCAGCGGGCCAGACCATAGGCACGCTTCAGGCAGGAGATGCCGGCCTCGATGCCGGC